>CAMOEP010000007.1 GCA_946612185.1 uncultured Ruminococcus sp. | reverse complement strand
GACCCTGTAGGTGCAGTTGCAGTACACATGATGAACGGCATCTGGGGAACTATCGCAACAGGTCTTTTCGCTACAGAATCCTCCCCCGGATACGCTATACAGCTTGAATCCGGCGGCATCAAGGCTGAGGGTCTTTTCTACGGCGGCGGTTTTGAGCAGCTCGGACTCCAGCTTCTGGGATTTGTCTCAGTAGGTGCTTTCGCAGCAGTTGCTATAACTATCACATTCCTTATCATAAAGTCTACCCTGGGACTTCGTGCTTCTGAGCAGGAGGAAGTACTGGGTATGGACGTTACAGAGCATGGACTTATCTCCTCTTACGCCGACTTCGCCCCTGCCATGAACGAAGCATCTGTTCTCGGCTACACAAAGGACGACGCAAAGAGCGTGCAGAAGGTGGGTACTCCCGAAGCTATCCCTGTACCCGTTTCAAAGTCTGTACCTGTTGAGAACTACTCCGCACCTGCCACCGACGGCAGACCTAAGATGACAAAGATAGTTGTCATATTCAAACAGCAGAAGCTTCAGGACTTCATTCAGGCTATGGAAGCTATCGACATTAAGGGCATTACCGTTACCAACGTGCTTGGCTGCGGTATGCAGAACGGTCAGCGCAACTACTACCGTGGTACAAGCGTGGAAATGAACCTGCTTCCGAAAGTTAAAGCTGAGATCGCAGTATGTGCAGTTCCGGTGGAAAAAGTCATCGACTCTGCAAGAGCTGCTCTTTATACAGGTCACTACGGCGACGGCAAACTGTTCATCTATGATATAGAGAACGTTGTCAAGATACGCACCGGTGAGGAGGGCTATGACGCTCTGCAAGACCATGAGGAGGAGGCTGCGGCTCAGTAAAAAGGGTAATGCAGGCGGTAATAAATATTTCATGAAAGAATAATCTCCCTTCCCCTCGCCGCCTGCATCTGCCATAACAAAAAGGAGTATCAAGCAGATGTCAGCAAAGTTCATTTTCGTAACAGGAGGAGTTGTCTCCGGTCTTGGTAAGGGCATTACTGCCGCTTCACTGGGCAGACTTCTCAAGCAGAGAGGCTACAAGGTCACTATCCAGAAATTCGACCCGTACATAAACGTTGACCCCGGCACTATGTCACCATTCCAGCACGGCGAGGTTTTCGTCACCGACGACGGTGCTGAAACTGACCTTGACCTGGGTCACTATGAGAGATTCGTGGACGAAAGTCTTACCGTGAACTCAAACGTCACTACTGGTAAGATATACTGGAACGTTATCACTAAGGAACGCCGTGGCGATTATCTCGGCGGAACTGTCCAGGTTATCCCCCATATCACCGGCGAGATAAAGAACAAGGTCTACAGCGCAGCCCATGATGCCGGCGCAGACGTTGTTATCACCGAGATAGGCGGTACAGTAGGCGATATCGAGTCCACTCCCTTTCTGGAGGCTATCCGTCAGGTAGGCATCGAACAGGGCAGAGAGAACGTTTGCTATATCCACGTTACACTCGTTCCCTACATCGCCGGTTCTGAGGAACTGAAGTCAAAGCCTACACAGCACTCCACTAAGGAACTGCTTTCCATAGGTATACAGCCGGACGTTATCGTTCTCAGGAGCGAACTTGAGATACCGGAGGATATGCGTGAAAAGATAGCCCTTTTCTGCAACGTCCGCAGTGACGACGTTATACAGAATCTCACCGCACCCTCACTGTACGAAGTTCCCCTCTGGCTTGAAAAAGAGGGACTTGCTTCAAGGGTTTGTCACCACCTGGGACTGGAAAATAATGAACCCGACCTTACGGAATGGACTGATATGGTTCGCCGTGCTGAACACGCTCATAAAAAAGTAACTATAGGACTGGTTGGCAAGTATGTGGAACTTCACGACGCTTACCTTTCAGTCGCAGAAGCACTCCGTCACGGCGGTATCGTAAACGATGCGGCTGTTGACATTCGCTGGATAGATTCAGAGGGCATCACCGCAGATAATGCCGCACAGGTACTTGCTGACTGCGCCGGTATAATAGTTCCCGGCGGATTTGGTCACAGGGGCATCGAGGGCATGATAGAAGCCATTCGTTACGCCCGTGAAAGCGGCACTCCCCTTTTTGGTATATGTCTTGGTATGCAAATGGCAGCGGTGGAATTTGCAAGGAACGTCGCCGGACTTGAGGGTGCAGCCTCAGCAGAGTTCGGTGAAACGCCCTACCCGGTAATACACATCATGGACGACCAGAAAAATGTCGAGCAGAAAGGCGGAACGATGCGTCTGGGACTGTACCCCTGCAAGCTTGCTGAGGGTACTCTCTGCCGGGAGATATACGGCGAGGAACTTATCTATGAGCGCCACCGTCACCGCTACGAATTCAACAATGCACTTCGCAAGACACTGAAAGAAGCCGGACTTTCTATAGCCGGAACATCTCCGGACGAGCGCCTTGTGGAGATAATAGAGCTTCCGGGTCACCCCTGGTTCGTGGGAGTACAGTTCCACCCGGAGTTCAAGTCACGACCCAATAAACCGCACAAGCTGTTTGCTTCATTTATCAAAGCAGCACTGGAATCCAATGCGTAATTAAGGCAATGTGCATTGAATAAGTATAATTAAATAATTCGTGAGCGTAAGCGAACACCACTATTACGAATTACGCATTACGCATTACGAATTATACTAAGCAGGAGGATTTTGATTATGGAAAAGGTAACAGATTATTTTGGCTGTAATGTCTTTGACGACAGAATAATGAAAGCCACTCTCTCCGAAAAGGTATACAAAAGCCTGAAGCGAACTATTGACAGAGGTACTCCCCTGGATATCTCCGTTGCAAACGCAGTGGCTGCCGCTATGAAGGACTGGGCTATCGAAAAGGGCGCTACCCACTATACCCACTGGTTTCAGCCTATGACAGGTGTTACTGCCGAGAAGCACGACAGCTTCATCTCCCCTGCCCCCGACGGCAGAGTTATTATGGAGTTCTCCGGCAAGGAACTGGTCAAGGGCGAGCCTGATGCTTCCTCATTCCCCTCCGGCGGACTTCGTGCAACCTTTGAAGCCCGTGGCTATACCGCCTGGGATCCTACTTCCTACGCTTTCATCAAGGACGGCACTCTCTATATACCCACAGCTTTCTGCTCCTATACCGGCGAGGCTCTGGACAAGAAAGTTCCCCTCCTGCGCTCAATGGACGCTATCAACCGTCAGGCGCTTAGAATACTTCGCCTTTTCGGAAATACCAAAGTTAAGGTCGTCAAGACTTCCGTAGGCCCGGAGCAGGAGTACTTCCTCGTGCCGGCTGAACTTTATGCTCAGCGTAAAGACCTTATTATGAGCGGACGCACTCTTTTCGGTGCTATGCCTCCTAAGGGTCAGGAACTTGAAGACCATTACTTCGGCTCGATCAAGCAGAAAGTCAGCGAGTATATGGCTGACCTGGACAAGGAACTCTGGAAGCTGGGTATCCTCGCTAAGACCAAGCACAACGAGGTTGCACCCGCTCAGCATGAACTTGCTCCTATCTACTCCACCACAAATATCGCCGCCGACCATAACCAGCTTACTATGGAAGTAATGCAGAAAACCGCCAAGAAACACGGTCTGGTGTGCCTGCTCCATGAAAAGCCGTTCGCCGGCGTGAATGGCTCTGGTAAGCATAACAACTGGTCACTTTCCACCGATGAGGGCGTGAACCTGCTCTCCCCCGGCGAAACTCCCTACGAAAATGCACAGTTCCTCCTGTTCCTGGTGGCAGTCATCAAGGCTGTTGACGACTATCAGGATCTTCTGAGACTGTCCGTGGCTACTGCCGGAAATGACCACAGACTCGGCGCAAACGAAGCTCCCCCCGCTGTTATATCCATATTCCTGGGCGACGAACTTACCGGCGTTCTGGAAGCTATCGAGAAGGATATCCCCTACGGCGGCTACGAAAAAGAGAAAATGCAGCTTGGCGTAGATGTTCTGCCTAAGTTCAGCAAGGACACCACCGACCGCAACCGTACTTCTCCCTTTGCGTTTACCGGAAACAAGTTCGAGTTCCGTATGCTTGGTTCGTCCAACAGCATCTCCTGCGCAAATATCCACCTGAATGGCGCAGTTGCAGAGGTTCTCAAGCAGTTCGCTGACGAACTGGAAAAGGCTGATAATTTCAGCACCGCCCTCCATGACCTTATCCGCCGCACTATCCGTGAGCATAAGCGCATAATCTTCAACGGCAACGGCTACGACGATGCATGGATCGAAGAAGCTGAGCGCAGAGGTCTGCTGAATATGAAGACCACCGCCGACTGTATGCCCAGGATCTGCGATAAGAAGAACGTGGATATGCTCACTTCCCATGGTATCTTCACCGAGGCTGAGATATACTCCCGCCGTGATATTATGCTGGAAAACTACGTCAAGGCTGTCAATATCGAGGCGCTGACTATGATAGATATGGCTCGCAAGGAGATAATCCCTGCTGCTGCAAAATTCGCTTCCGATACAGCTAAGGGCGTTTCCGTTAAGGCAAGCGTTACCGGCGCTGAGTGCAAGTATGAAAAGCGCATAGTCAGTGAACTTTCCGGACTTGTTGACAAAATGGACGAAGCCACTTCCGCACTGGAAGAAGCTGCTGCCGAACTGAAAAACATCAGCGAAGCAGTTCCCGCATCTGAGTTCGTCCGTGACTGTATCCTGCCGAAAATGGAGGTTCTCCGCAGCGCCGCTGATAAGGCTGAAACCATTACCGCCGAGGACTACTGGCCGTTCCCAACTTATGACAAGCTGCTTTTCGGCGTTAAGTAACAGGTAACTTTAAGATATCCAAAAATCCCCCCGATATGGCATATCAAAGCAAGTCATTGCGACATACTTGAAATGCCCTGTCAGGGGGATTTTAGCTGAGAACTTCAGTCGGAAGGCGTTCCGGGATCAAAGCACACCGATGCCTTCAAGCAGAAGTTTAGCGCCGATAAGGACGAGGACGCTGCCGCCTGCGACTTGCGCTTTCGTTTCGTACTTGCTGCCGAAACGATTTCCGATAGCAACGCCCATCATACAGACAAACAGCGTGATAATACCGATAACCGCTGACGGATACCAGGGCTGCATCTTCTGGGCAGCGAATACTATACCTACTGCCAGAGCGTCGATACTTGTAGCAACTGCAAGTACAGTAAGTTCCTTGTAGTCCAGTTTGTACTCGCTTGCGGTCTGCTCCTGCGCACTTTCCTTTACCGCTTCGATGACCATTTTCCCGCCGATGAATGCCAGAAGCACAAATGCTACCCAATGGCTGTATGCGCTTATGAACTTCTCAAAACGGCTGCCGAGAAAGTACCCCAGAACCGGCATCAGAAACTGGAATCCGCCGAAAAACAGGGAAATGACTACAGTTCCCTTGTAGTCCAGCTTTCTCATGCTAAGCCCCTTGCATACCGACACTGAAAATGCGTCCATAGCCAGACCCAGCGAGATCAAAACAAGTTCTGCAATTCCCATAACTATCTCCTGTAATACGTTTTTAAATCATATTCTCCGGAACTTGAAATTATGTCAAAGGGTATAACTGAAAATATAATCGTCCATAACAAAACCTCCGCCGATGTCAGTAACAACGCTGTCAGTAAGTTCAAATCCGACTTTTTTGTATACCGCAACTGCCCTGTCGTTATGCTTGTTGACGGTAAGGTAGACGGACTTTTTCCCGGCATTTTTCGCTTCCTGGAAAACTTTCTCCAGCATAGTTCTTGCGATGCCCTGCCCTCTTTTGTCCGCACGAAGGTACAGTTTACTCAGGAAGAACCGATCGTCCTTCTCAGGCTTTACGGCGATGTATCCGCAAAGTTCGCCGTCGTCACGGACTGCAAGGTACTGATAATCCTGGTTCTCCACCTGGTCGCACATTGCCTCAAGGGACTGGAACTTCTCAACCATATAGTCTATCTGTCCCTGGGAGATAATGCCCTGGAAGCACTCGTTCCATATCTCCTCTGCAAGTCCGGCAACTGCACGCAGTTCCGGCAGGTACTTTACTTTTGTTATATCAACAGACATATTTCACCTCATGAAAAGTAAGCCGCCCTAAGGACGGCTTTTGTTATATACAGGAAATTATTCCTCGTCGGGCATTTCCCAGTTATGGTAAACGTTCTGAACATCGTCGTTATCTTCCAGATGCTCAAGGAGGAGGTTCATCTTCTTGATGTGATCCTCGTCAGTCAGGGTGGTATAAGTAGACGGGATCTGCTCTATTTCAGCGGAAAGAACGTTATATCCCTTAGCTGTCAGACCCTCTCTGAGAGCGTGAACATTCTCAGGTGCGCACTCGATCTCTACAGACTCCTCGCTGATATCAAAATCGTCGCCGCCGCACTCAAATACGTCCTCCATAACGGTATCCTCGTCAAGACCTGTATTCTCCAGGATAACGATACCCTTCTTGGTGAACATGAATGATACACAGCCGGTAGTACCCAGATTTCCGCCGAACTTATCGAAATAGTGACGAACGTCGCCGGCAGTTCTGTTCTTATTATCGGTAAGGCACTCAACGATAACTGCAACACCGTTAGGGCCATAGCCCTCGTATATCATAGTTTCGTAGCTGTTCTTGTCCTCACCGCCGGCAGCCTTCTTGATAACACGCTCGATATTATCGTTAGGAACGTTGTTAGCCTTTGCCTTTGCAATAAGGTCACGAAGCTTGCTGTTGTTGTTGGGGTCAGGGCCGCCTTCTCTTACAACTACAGTGATCTCTCTGCCTATCTTGGTAAAAATCTTACCCTTAGCAGCATCAGTAGCTTCCTTCTTACGTTTAATGTTATTCCATTTTGAATGTCCTGACATTGGTAAGCACTCCTTTACATTTTTTACTCAGCCGAGTAGTAATAATTCTCGTCCAGGTCACGGCGAAGCTTTTTCTGAGACTTGATCTTCTCGTCACGGTAATCGAGTATTGCCACGATAGCCGCACCCAGGACAAAGCCGCAGGCAAAGCTGGCAGCAGCAGTCACAACAAGAGTTTTGGTATTATCTTTCATGCCTGTTCCTCCCTGTAATTTATGATAAGTTCATCGGTGATGATCTGAAACAGTTCCAGAAGCCGGGAATGTTCTCCGGTAAGGTAGAGGTAGCCAAAAAGCGCCTCCACCGCAGTTGCACGGCGGTACTGTGCCGCTTCTGCGTGTTTGGGGACGGTATTCCCGGTAGCGTTCCTGCCACGTTTGAGAACGGAAAGCTCCTGCTCTGTTACACGTTCAGAAAGTAATTCATATACGTCAGACTGGAATTCCGCACAAACCAGTCTTACTTTAGCAGCATGAAGCTTCGCCGCCGGCATATTCGCCCTGCGCAGGAGGTACTCCCGCACGAGGGTATCGTACACGCTGTCCCCTAAAAACGCAAGGCTCAGGGGGCTGTAGGTATTCGCTTCACGCTGGCTCAGATAGTCTTTATTCATATTAGTAAACAAAATCGAACTCAAAGCCCTCCAGGTCTACTGTATCACCCTCCTGGATACCCATTTCTTCCAGTTTAGCGATGATGCCGCTGTTTATCAGCACACGCTGGAAGTACTGGAGAGATGAATAGTCATCAGGGTCAACAGTACGCATGATAGGCTGCATCCAGGGCGCTTCAACGAAGTAGATGCCGTCCTCGACTGTTACCTCGAACTTCTTGTCAACGCCCAGCATTTCGTCAAGTTCTGCCTGCGGGACAGGCTCAGCCTCGAACTCCCTGATAGGCGGCAGAGTTTCCAGGACTTCGGCAATTTTCATGACAAGTTCCTGAGTACCCTTAGTTGTAGCGGCGGAGATGCAGAAGAAAGGTATACCCTGCTCCTCGATGAAGCTGCGGAATTCCTCTATCTGCTCCTCGGTAGCCATATCAGCCTTATTAGCAGCGACTATCTGCGGACGCTCAGCCAGTTCCGCATTAAACTTAGCAAGTTCAGCATTGATGATATTGAAATCGTCCTTCGGGTCACGTCCCTCGATGCCGGAAACGTCCACCACATGAACGATAAGGCGGCATCTTTCAACGTGGCGCAGGAACTCATGACCCAGACCCACGCCGTCACCAGCGCCCTCGATAAGACCGGGGATATCCGCCATAACAAAGGACTTTTCCTCGCCTGTGCGGACAACTCCCAGAACGGGGGTAAGGGTGGTGAAGTGGTAGTTGGCGATCTTTGGCTTTGCGGCGCTGACAACGGATATAAGTGTGGATTTTCCCACATTCGGGAAACCTACCAGACCCACATCAGCCAGCAGTTTCAGTTCAAGAGTTACCTCGAACTCCTCGCCGGGATAGCCTGGCTTTGCGAACTTTGGTATCTGTCTTGTTGAGGTAGCGAAATGGACATTGCCCTTTCCGCCGTTTCCGCCTTTAGCGAGGACTTTCGGCTCATCAGTGGACATATCCGCCATAATTCTGCCGGTCTTAGCGTCACGGACAACAGTACCTCTGGGAACTTTTACGATAAGGGGCGGAGCGCTTTTGCCGGTGCAGTTACGGGCAGCACCATTCTGACCACGCTCAGCCACATACTTTCTTTTATATCTGAAATCAATGAGGGTCGAGAAATTGTCATCGACCTGAAATACAACGTCGCCGCCTCTGCCGCCGTCACCGCCGTCAGGGCCGCCAGCCGCCACATACTTCTCTCTGTGGAAGGACACAGCGCCGTCGCCGCCGTCGCCTGCCTTGATTTTGATTTTTGCCTGATCAACGAACATTTTCCGACCTCCTGGTTTTTCTTAAACAAAAATCCCAAGCCAATGCTCGGGATTTATGCACGTTTTTGTCTGATTACTGCTCAGCGTAAACAGAAACCTTCTTACGGTCACGGCCAAGACGCTCGAACTTTACCTTGCCGCTAACTGTAGCGAACAGAGTATCGTCAGAACCGATGCCTACACCCTCACCGGGGTGGATATGAGTACCTCTCTGGCGAACGAGGATATTGCCAGCCTGTACGAACTGACCGTCAGCTCTCTTAACGCCAAGTCTCTTGGACTCAGAATCACGACCGTTCTTTGTAGAACCAACACCCTTCTTGTGGGCGAAGAACTGCATACTGATTTTGATCATAGTTACACCTCCGAAACAGTGATTTCAATTGTACCGGGGAACTCCTCCGCAATGGACTCCAGGTGGAGTCTGAAAGCGGTGATGATACGGTCTGAGCTTTGCGAGGACTTGTCCAGGTGACAGCTTATAGTATCCGTATCTACATCAATATCCGGGTCACTTTTGAAGTCCAGGAGCAGATTCAGAGTAAGCTGAACTGCTGAGGAAACGCTTGCGCATACGATATCGTATCCGCTGTCAGCGAAACCTGCATGACCTGAACAGGAAAACCCGGCAGGAGTACCGTTTTTCTCAAAGAATTGTGCTGAGATCATCAAGCCTTGATAGCTTCGATCTTAACCTGTGTGTAGGGCTGTCTGTGACCCTGCTTCTTCTTCTCACCCTTCTTAGGCTTGTAAGTGAAAACAGTGATCTTCTTAGCCTTACCGTTCTTCAGAACCTTAGCTTCAACAGTAGCACCCTCAACATAGGGAGCGCCGATCTTCAGACCGTCATCAGCACCGAGAGCAACGACCTTATCGAAAGAAACTGTAGAATCTGCTTCTACTGCCAGCTTCTCGATGAAAATAACGTCTCCCTCTTTAACCTGATACTGCTTTCCGCCTGTCTCAATAACTGCGTACATTTGCGGCACCTGCCTTTTCAATAAACTCGCTGTTACAGGCGTGCGAGCGCACTTCTATAGCCTGTTTACAAGCGGCAATACTATTTTAACACACCGCCTGACTTTTGTCAAGGGGTTTTTGGAAAAATCCTGCCGAATTTTTGCATTGTACACCAAAAAAGCCCCTCGCTATGCAGCGAAGGGCTTTCAGTTAAATTACCAAACCTTATAGTCAGGGCTGTTTACAGAGTACTGTGTACCTGCAACGTACAGATCCTTGACATCGTGACCCTGCTCCTGAGCCTTTTTCAGTTCTCTGAAAGCAACGCTGTTGAAAACGATGCGCTGAACGTCCTCTACAGGGGGCTTCTGAGCCAGGTACTCGATAAGAACCTGCTGGAGGTAGAAGTAGCTGCGAAGCTGTGACTTCTTCAGTTCGATCCTCTGATCGTCCTTGAGGAGGAACAGGCTGTCGCCCTCCTGGTAGCCAAGAGTGAGCTTAGCAAGTATCTCAGGGATAAATATTCTGATCTCTGCTGCAAGGTTCTTGTCCTCTGTCAGCTTGTCAAGGTCAGCAGCGTACTCTGTATACTGCTCTCTGTTCTCGATCTTAGGCATTCTCTCCAGTGACATCTTAGCAGCCTCAACTACCTTTTCCTTCTTGAAAGGACACTTGTCGTCCTCTCTCTGAACGAAGATAGCGTACTGCTTTTCGCTGATAACGTGTTCATCAGCGTTCCAGCCGTCAACGTACTCCTTGAAGTACTTGTTCAGCTCGCTGCATACAGAACCGTTTACTCTTACCTCGATAACTTCCTTCTCCTTGAACTTAGCAAGATATATTCTTACCCAGTAGTACTTCTTTGAACCGATGTACTTGGGGATCTCGTTCTTGATGAAAGCCAGGAGCATTGTGGGCTGCTTGTCGGTAACACCAACTCTTACGATAGACTGAGCGTACATATCGAAATCGTAGTGCTGACCCAGGTAGTTTACAGAAAGCTGGATACCGTTCTTCTTCTGCATGGACTGCTCCAGGGGATGCCAAACGCCGCCCATGAACATAGATACAGCCATTTCGCAAGCTTCCTCATCTGTCTTGCCCTGAGCGTCAACAGGCTCGATAAGAGCTTCGTCGAAGTCGTCGTGAGTGATGATGAAGATGACCTGCATGATCTTGATGCCCTCATGCTCGTCCTGTCTGCCAACCTTTACATCAATAGTAAATCCTCTGGGCATGATGATGCAGCCGTCGTAGAGAGTACCACTGAGTTTCTCGTTAAGCTTAGTCAGGAGTAAATCTTTAAGGTCGGAAGCACCGTTTGTCTCCTTTGAAGCCTCAGGCTCCTCGTTCTGCTGATTGTTCTTCTTTTTGAATAATGCCACTTGAATCGATCTCCTTAAATAAATTTTGTGTTACCGCCTTGTACAGCGGTTATATAATACGCCTTTAGCCACCAGCATCATAGCTGATATGTTGCTAATGGCTTATATTAACGTAAATTCCGCAGCCGCCCAGCCGTCCTTGACGTTCACGCCTTTTCTGGTGAAGCCGGTCTGCTCGATAGCTGAGAGTACCTCCTCCATGCGCTCCTCGATGATGCCGGAAACGATGAGAGTGCCGCCCTTCCTGATGTATCTCAGGAAATGGTCTTTCATAGCGATAAGTACATCTGCCACGATATTTGCGGTAATAACGTCATACTTGCCGTCGATGCGGTCAGCAAGCTTTTCGTCGCTGAGTATATTTCCGAAGTAAGTTGTATACTTCTCAGCAGGGATATTGTTCTTCTGAGCATTCTCCGCAGCAGTAGCCGCAGCATTCTCCTCGATATCCACAGCAACAGCGTCCTGAGCGCCCAGAAGCACCGCAGCGATAGAAAGTATACCGCTTCCGCAGCCCATATCCAGTATCTTCTCGCCGCCGTTTACGCAGCCTTCCAGAAGTTCCAGACAAAGCCTTGTGGTATGGTGCTGACCAGTACCGAAGCTTGAAGCCGGGTCGATCTCCAGTATTATCCTGCTGCCGTCGCCGGAATACTCCTCCCAGGAGGGCTTGATGACGAGCTTTTTGCCTATTTCAAGGGGCTTGAAGTACTGTTTCCAGTTATTAGCCCAGTCCTCCTCACGGATACTTGAAAGTTCCGCTTCGAGTCTGCCGTACTCGCCGTTTGTATCAGTTGACTTCACCTCAGCCAGCATAGACCTTACAGAAGCCAGCATATCCACGCCCTGATCGTTTCCGGGGAGGTATATGGTAATGCAAGTCTCGCAGTCTGTCAGACCCATAAGGTCTTTGTCGATGTAGTCCCAGTGACCCTCTTTATTTTCGAGGAATTCCTTGAAGTCCTCAGCGTCCTTGATAACGAAGCCTTTAACTCCGATGTCCATGAGTTTTGCAGTAAGCAGCTCAATGGCAGCAGTTGCGGTAAATATATTTACCTCAGTCCATTCCATAATGGAGATCTCCCTTCTTTTCCCTTTGTTATTATCCGATGAGGTTAAACAGTCCGATAACATCGCTGCCGTCTATGATACCATCATCGTTTACGTCAGCAGCTTTCCTCTCGGCTGAGAGCAAGCGGCTGATACCATTGTACTTTGACTCAGGCTGTATGATGTAGTCATTTATCAGAGAAACATCAACGAAATTAATGTAGCCGTCGCCATTGATGTCGCCAGTATGAATATTGCGCTCAGGTGCTTGTGTAAGTCCTGAAAGCTTTACCCAGCCGTCGAAGCTGTCGGACTTGATATGTCCGTAGCCGTCCTGATTGCGGTACACTATGAACGAATCGCCCTTATCAAGGGAGATATTCGCTTTTGATCCGCCGGGAGCGGTGTATACATCCGTCTTGTCATTGCAGAAGTACTCCTTCTCAGGCTCGATAACAGTTACAGTGAAAGTAGTCTCAGTTCTTGCGTAGTCGGTGAAAGCATACAGTCTTATTGTATGCTCGCCGGGCGTGTACGGGTCGTAATCCGAAGTATCAATGCCATAGCTGTTAGTGCTGCCGCTCATTGACTCAGCCTGGAGAGTTGTAGAGCCGTTGTACGGGTCAACGAAAACTACCTGCGCATAACCGCCGGTCAGGTCAAGAGGCTCGCCGTACTCATACTCTGTCTTTATCGGCATTGTGCGGATAAAGATGTCTATAGACGGGTCATATGAAGGCTGAGGCGGCTTTGTGGTTATAGTTGGCTCTGTAAAGTGCGCAAGATCAGGCTTGATGCGGCTCTTTACAAGAATATAGTCATAGTCATTTGTGTCATTGCGGTTAACATTGCCGTACTCGTCATAAAGTTTGATGCTGTCTGACGCAGGGTCGATCATATAAACTGTATCGCCTATGATGCCCTCGATCATTACCCAGTGGTGGGTATTAGCGTTTACAATAGGCCAGTAGCCGGCGTTCATGAAGTTTTTCAGCATAGATACCTTAGTACTCCATGAGATATTGCCCCAGTAGCCGGAGTACTTATCCGGTTCCCAGACAATGCTCATCTGCGGGAGTACTTTGGGTACTGATGTCCATGAAGCAAGTCCGCCCCACTGATTGAAAGCGTTAACGCTTTTCAGATCATTCGCAAGAACTCCGGGGTTAAAGTTATCCTCGGTCTTGCAGCCGGTGTGTACTGCCAGCATAGCCAGGGAAGTGACCAGACAGCCGCTTCCACGGATATTCGACCAGTCGTAGCTGCCAAGCATGATATTGCCCCAGCGGTCGTCGTACTGCCGCCATGTGCGGTAGCTTTCTGCGGCATACGACCTCATCTGGCGTGTGCCAATACTGCCGGCAATTGCGCATATCATAAGGACAGCAGCAATAACTGAACTGATAACTTTTGAAGTATTAGTCCTCAACATAGGAAACTACCTCCTCAAATCAATTAACATTAACTTTAGCTTTAAGCTTTCTGTTTTTCTTTTTTTCCTTTTTGCTCTGCTTTTTGGCTTCACGCAGGGCATTGTAAGCGGTGATGTACTCCTCCATTATCTTCTGCCTGTCATTACTATCAGGAGCGATGCCGCCGTAGACGGTTCTGTCGAAGATACCGGCAATACTGCTGATATCAGCCCCGGAGGTACTCATTACCTTATCCGCAGCTTCATGGGAAGTACAGGTCTTGTCTATGCCGTAGAGTCTGCACACTCTCTGCATAGCGGCTCTGACAGCCTTTTCCGGGTCACGCTTTGAATTTCTTCTGACGAAGAACATATGCGAGATACCGGGCCAGAGGAGCAGCAGCACAAGTCCTGCCATTGCAGCAATAAACAGGTAAAGACCGGTTATTGACAGCGAATTGGTAGTGGAACGTGCTGCGTCTGCATTGGTATCATCGGCTACAGTAGGCTCGAAAACGACCCAGCCGTAACCCTTGATATAGAGTTCCGGGTAGCCGTGGGCATCATTTCCGGTAACGTCGAAGGAACGCAGTCCCTCCTTGGTAACTGCCGGCATGACGAACCTTGCGCCCCAGTAGTCACGGACTTCTGTATCCCCGGCAAGCGGTGTCTGAGCGTTGTAGCCCTCGCAGAATCTTGCAGGGATACCGACAGCTCTTGCCATAAGCGTCATAGCCGTTGCGTACTCATAGCACACGCCGGTCTTTGTGGTGAACAGAAAGTCATGGACGTTCTCACCGGAAGCCTTGACGTAACTCAGGTCATACACAAAGTCATTCCCATAGAAATAGCTTTCAAGTGCCTGAGCCTTTTCAAGTTCGGTAGTACAGCCCTCGGTTATCTCAAGCGCCAGGTCACGGATATCGCTGTCGTCACCGTAATCCATAAGTTCGTTAAGATAATCGGGATAGAATTCATTGTTATTTTTCACGACTCTGCGCATAGCAGAATCATCGTAAGAATCATTTTCATCAAGAATATCGTATGCGTCATTAAGAAGCTGCTGATAATCGCCGGCATTTTCAATAGCGCTGAGAAGTTCACGGTTATCGCCGCTGTAGATGAATCCTTCCGGCAGATAACTGTAGTCGAACATGGTATTGACCTCGAAGCTGCCTTCGTCGGTATATATAGTACCTGAGCGCATAGCGTCCAGCAGTCCTTTGTATGTGGTGGAATCAAGTGACTGCGCAAATCCGGGGACTGGTGCAGTCTGAGTATTCGGGAACCATACCCATACATGAAGCGGTTGAGGTTCAGGCAAGCGGAAGGAACGTCCGGCGTATTCGGTAAGTCCATACCTTTCAGCAAAATCGCTGTCCAGTTCAGCCGCACGCAGTATACCGTCGCCTACGCAATGGTTCATATAAAACTGAACCGGGAAAGCGTCCTGGTCACGAGTGCCGTAGTAGCTGTCAATGTCGCTGACCGACCATTTGTCTGTCTCAAAGTCATAGTGGGAGAACGTGGAGGTCTTCAGGTGTACAGGGTACTTCGACTGCACAAAGTAAGCAGTCTCATTGCTCATACGTCCACGGAACTGCTGACCGTCGGAACTATCCTGGAAAGCGGACAGCATTGCGACCAGCTTATCAGTGAAAGCCTCGGCGTTCATGAGTGATTCAAGGTAGGTTCTGTTTTCCTCCACTACCGGCTTAGGGACAGCGGTGGAGATAACTGCAAATATTACTGCGAATACGCCCACACTCATCCAGAGCCGTGGGGTATCCACGAGTTTTACTGTATCAGTCTCATTGAGCGAACGGAAGTACACCATAATAAGCAGGTAACTGATTATCATGAGTATAATGAATCCGATCGGCATTTTCGCATACTCCTTACCGTAAATGAGGAACGGTATCAGGAATATGACAAAGTTCATCAATATCCTGTATCGCACTCTGGTGAAGTAGTAAATTACCATCATCACGAATATGCCCAGTGTCATGAACAGACCCATGTTGTACAGTCCGTTATAATCGACCGAGTCCTGCGGAGTGAAGAACCACAGCGCCCAGCCGATAGGGTAGCCTTCCTGACCCTTTTCAATGACCTTTCCGGCAAGCATCAGCCAGCCGATAGCCGCACCTATAAACGCAAGTACGGAGAGTATCTTGTGTTTCGGGGAACTTACAAAGTCCAGAAACCTGAAAAATACCCAGCCCACCACAAATGCAAGCAGACCATACTTCAAGGCGCACTCATAATCAATTGCCTTGTCCCAGAACTTCTGGAAAGCGGTTTTTACGATTATCGCCTTTGATCTGTCGTGATACTGGTGCATAATGGTCATTATGACCAGGGTACTGTACAGAAGCACCGGGTCGAGAAGCGTTCGTTTCAGGAAGCTTTTGAGTTTGGAATTATTGGTTAAATTATCTGACATTGCTTATACCTGTTTAAAGTTATTATCGCCGTCAAGATACCACAGCGGAATATCCGTGGGGTTATCCTGTTCGGAAGATGTGCCGATAATGCTGATATTATCAACACTTTCTATTCTGTCAGTCATTGCAGAAAGTCCCTCGCCGCAGTCAGTTGTACCGATAACGCAGGCGCAGACCTTGCTGTTTTCGGGAGCTATCTGTACACGCTTGTCGGGAATGACTTTCACCGCAAGCACTTTCAGAAGAAGCTGTTCGGGAGTTTCCGGGTTATCAACGTTCTCAGAGATAGTTTCACCGGCAGCGTTGTTGTAAAGGAACGTGCAGGAGATCCCCTGGCGGACAAGTCCGGAGAGAAGTCCGAAAACGGCTTTCAGAAGCGCCTCCTCGTTCACAACGGCGGCAGAGATGTCCTGACCGCTGCGCCTGAAAAGGTCAAGCACGATAACCGGCTGAACTGACGATACCGCCTCGTCCAGGCGTATCATAAGCTTGTTCTTCTTCGAGGACAGCTTCCAGTTAACACGCTTCATCGGGTCACCGAGGGTATACTCACGGTGTTCATAGCCGGGAGAAGTGTTTGCGGAGTACAGCATGGAGGTGTCGTTTTCCTCGTCGTTGTCGCTGGTCATGACGATATTTGCTATCGCCCTGAATATCTGCGAGGAGGACGATGCCTGCGGTATCTCCGGGATAACTCCCACGCTCTGAGGCGGTGGGATAATATCCTTTACTTTCAGCTTCATGAAGCCTAAGAATCCGCAGGAACAGACGCTTTCTATACTTATTTCGCCATTTCCGCCCACTTTAGACTGTACCGGGAAGGTGAACTCCTTCTCGTCCTCACCGATAAGGGTGATGCGATATGTCTTGTTCACCGGCTCGAAAACCTCGGACACGCCCGGTCTTATCTCAACGATAGCCAGGGGAAATGCGCCTGTTTTAGCCACTTTCACCCGCACATTCACGATACTGCCCTTTTTCACATAACCGTCGCAGCTCATGCTGACGGAGATGCGCTTTTTGGCGTAGACTGCGAATATCATGGAAATGACCGGAGCGAAGAAAATGAAAGAACAAAGTATCACGCCCATTTCGCCGTCAACGAAGAAGGTAAATATGTAAAGCAGGAAAACGACCGCAAGTGCGGCAAAAATACTCTTCATACCTTATTTTCCCATATCAGGCACGGCAATATTGCCCAGGAGCGACTTGATATACTCCTCACTTGTACCAAACTGACTCTTGCCCTGGGGGGAGAGAATGATACGGTGAGCAAGCACCGGAACGGCGATATTCTTAACGTCGTCAGGTGTAACGTATTCTCTGTCATAGATGAAAGCGAAAGCCTTCGCAGCCTTGTAAAGGGCGATGCTTCCACGGGGACTGATACCCAGGGTAACGTTTCTGTCGTCACGGGTACTTCCCACGATAGCCACGATGTACTCCTTCACCTGCTCAGTGACTCTTACCTCACGGACAGCCTGCTGGAGTGCGGTTATATCCTCAACGTGCATAACAGGGGCTTCGATATTAGCGATAGGGTTATGTTTTTCGGTACGCTCCAGTATCTTCACTTCCTCGGCAGCGTCCGGGTAGCCCATAGTCAGCTTCATGAAGAATCTGTCCATCTGTGCTTCCGGCAGGTGGAAAGTACCATAAGTTTCAACCGGGTTCTGGGTAGCCAGCACCAGGAAAGGCTGAGGCAGCTTATGAGTAACGCCGTCCAGTGATATCTGGCGTTCCTCCATAGCTTCCAGAAGTGCGGACTGCACCTTTGGCGAAGCACGGTTTATTTCGTCAGCGAGCATGAAGTTACACATGACAGCGCCGTCCTTGTATATAAATTCGCCTGATTTTGCATCAAGCATAGTAAAGCCGGCGATATCCGACGGCATAACATCTGGTGTAAGCTGGATTCTGTTGAATTTGCCGCCTATGGACTTGGAAAGTGCTGTGATGAGCTGGGTTTTTCCAACACCGGGAACGTCCTCCAGAAGAACGTGACCCTCACACAGCAGAGCGGCGATGAGTTTGAGTACTGTGTCGCTTTTTCCGACGATGACCTTTCCGACGGATTCGGTAAGGAGTTGTATTTTTTGATTCATAAAAAGACCTCATACCTTTATTAATATGGATATAATAATTATACCATATTTTAAAAATTACTGCAATGGTAATATATATAAATATTACACCCCCACTTTTGTAAGTGTTGTACAAAAGCAGAGGTGCATTATTGTTGAAAAATTGAAATTGTTTCTTATGCGTACATAGCTGACCGAGAGTCAGGATTCGATAGTGTCATAATCAGACTCATCTACAACTTTGCTTGTCTCGTCAATGTTGTCTGTGGGATACTGTTCAGTCTCATCTACGAATGTATCGGCTTCATTTTCGGAATACTTGTCAGCCATATTCAGCATTTCCTCTTTGCGAGCCTTCTCAGCGGCAGTTACAGCCTTGGCATCAGCCAGGTACTTCTTAGTGCTTTTTACAGTCCTGATAGCAAGGAAAATTCCGAGAGCAAGAACCAGAAGTCCACCGGCGAGCATAACGAAGCTGCCCTTGCCGACCTCACCATAAATGATGCGGTACTCAGCGAAATCCTCCGGAACATAGCCGATAGCACCCAGGTCTTCGATAGCCTCCTGGTAGTAGGTATCGAAATCATCGTCTTTAGTCTGCTTTGCCAGATAGCCCTTGAAGTCGATAGCTATTTCGGGATAATCATCTTCAGCAATAGACTCGTCAGTTAAGTACTCATACCACTTGTCAGCGGCATCGTCAAGCTTTCTGATAAGCATATCATCGCTTGTGGTGAATACTACCAGTGCATCGCCGTCAAAAGTATCACCGACGATGTAGAAATTAGTGGTTGTAGAACCAGTTTTAACGCCGGCAGTCTTTCTGGTTGTTTCAAGGACAGCGAAAGGGCCGTACACGAAGTCGATAGTACCCTCGCAGAGAGCGCTTTTGCTGAAATCGCCAACAGGTGCGCTCAGATTTACTGTATCCCCTTTAATAAGCATACTGCTGCGCTGGAAACCTAAAACAGTCAGTGCTATGCCCACAAAAAGAAGCAGTACCACCATTCTGAATCTGAAATTCATAAAAAACCTCCAATAATCATATCAAAAAAACCGCAGCACAGTACCCCATGCTGCGGTAATAAAAACAGATTTGAATTACTTGATCATCTTAGCTACTTCGTCAGCCAGGTTGTCTTCCTTCTTCTCAA
>CAMOEP010000006.1 GCA_946612185.1 uncultured Ruminococcus sp. | reverse complement strand
AGTGTAGGTTCGCCATATCAGGGGGAATTTTTAAGCTAAAAGTCTTTGGAAAGGGGGTCTGGGGGGGAGAACCTTTCTCCAGAAAGGTTTCCCCCCAGAAAAGCTGCCGCAGAGCGGGGGTCAGATGTAGCCCTTGGTTTTGAGGAGAAACAGCCAGAGGGTGAGGGTGAAGGCGCTTAGCATGGTAGTCAGCATCACCGCAAGCGCCGTTATCATGCCCTTGTGCCCCATATTTTTCGCCATGACAAAACAGCTTCCGGTAGTGGCGCTGCCAAGCATTACCAGTATCGCCACCAGCTTCTCGTCACGGAATCCCATACGCACCGCTATCGGCAGGAATATCGCTGCAAACAGCGTAAGCTTTATCACCGTGATGCCAAGCGTCACTTTCAGCCGCCCCTTTACGTCCTCCGTCCGGAACGACGCTCCCAGGGCGATCAGCGACAGCGGCGTTGCCATATTCCCCAGATACGACACCGACTTTTCCAGTATCACCGGCTGGGGTATGCCGATAAGCGACCAGCCCATACCTACGATAATTCCCAGTATTATGGGATTTGTGACTATTCCTTTCAGCGTACTCAGGGCAAGTTCTCTGCCGCTTTTCTTGTCCTGCTCAGGTGAAGTGAGCGAAAGTATGGTCACGGCGGCGATATTGTACAGTGGAACTGTTCCCACGATCATCAGCGCCGCCATGATCGCTTCGCCGTAAATATTTTTAACGAACGCTATTCCCAGTACCGCCGCACTCGAACGGTACGCCGCCTGGATTATCTCGCCACGTTCCGCCTTGTCCTTGTGCAGCAGCGAGTAGCACAGCGCAAGACTGATGCTTATTACCGTGGCAACGATGCAGAATACCACGAATTTTCCGTCCCAGACCGCCCGGAAGTCCGCTTTCGACAAGTCCATGAACAAAAGCGACGGCAGAAGCGTCCGGAACGTGAACTTATTCAGCACCGCCGTGGTGTGGTCGTCAAGAAGCCCTATCCTTCGACATATCCAGCCGAATATCATCATCAGGAACACCGGGACTGTGGCGTTCAGGCTGAATATCAGATCATTTACAAACAAAGTAAAACACCTCACATTCCCACATTATACCACAATCCCCGGAACTTTTCAAGGGCATTATTGTCCCTGTTTTTTCTCGAACAGGAGAACCGGGTAGCCCTCATAGTAGTGCTTGACGATCTCCGGGTGCTGGTCGGCGTAGGCAAAGATCTGGTCGGCAAGCCCCTCTTTAAGAAAGCCCACAAGCTGAGAGAGTGGGCGGGAGTACATTTCCTGGCATATGGAAGCCATAGTTATCGCCCGTCTGCCGCCGATATCCATGATACGGTACGGCCATATCCGGCAGTCGAAGGGCTTGTTATCGCCAAGCATACAGCCGGTTTCGGTGAGTGCAGGGCAGCGGAAAAGCTGATCCTGGTCGAAGTGAGTTACCCGGAGTATAAATCCGCCGTCCTTTGGGATGAACTCGGTATCCGGGCGCTCTGCCAGGATAAGGTCACGCTGAAACTTATTGAATACCGGAGTTTCCCAAACGTCGTACCTGTCGAATATGCAGCAAAGCCGGCACTGGGCGCAGCTTTCCGGCGATAGTATCTTTTTCAGCATATCAAATCTCCCCTTAGTTATTTGCTACACTCATTATACCACCCTATCACGGAAGTGTCAAACTTTATAATACATAATTAAGGCAACACCGCACAAAAACCGACTGACGGCTTTGTACAGTGTTGCCTTATACATTTTAAAGTGAATTGGCTTCCAGTGCTTTTTCTACGGCTTTCAGGCGCTTGTCCTTGTTGCGGATAGCTTTCCTTATCTTGCGGAATATTACACCCAGCACCATCTCAAATGCGCCTGTGCATACCGCAAACAGCGCAAAGGGAAGAAGTACCGACGATGCCGCAAAACAGATGATATTACCAGTAACTACATGGGCTACGGCTGTTCCGGCGCTGGCACATATGCCGATAAGCAGCATTATTCCGCCGCTCCAGCAGAAGATATTACCGTAGAAACTCATGATGTGCCTGCCCTTCCGGTCAACGATCACCGCTATCCAGATAAGCAGAACTATCACCAGCGCAAGGATTATTCCCAGGGCGATCATGCTGAACAGGTAGTGTACCATAGGCAGACGGAAATGGAGAAGGTCGCTCCAGTGGTTTATGGAAAGTACTGTCTCGATTCCGGTATCCTCCATTCGGCTGCGGAGGTAGTTGTAATCAGCGGTCTTCATGGCGTAATCAAAAGCCTCTGCCGATGCGTCATTATTCTCCTGGAGGAAGTCAACTATCTCATTAACGGTCACTGACGGGTCTTTCCTGCCCTTGCCTGCGATGATATAGTCGGCATAGTCAGCCACTTTGTCAGCGATGAAGTCGTTCAGGTCGATATTTCCTAAGAATTCCCGGAAAGCGTGGCGGTCAACGTGATTATTCGTTGCCTCGTCAAAGTGGATATTGTTATAAATATTATCCGAAACGGTATTATTATCAAACGAACCGTCCAGGATAGTACTCATGCTTATCCCCTCGATGCGTCTGCGGAGAATGTCGCCGGAAGCGCCCAGTTTCAGGCAGAAAAGCAGGCTCAGGGCGATGAGGAATACCGCCGCAAATACCGATACGATAAACGCACCAGTCAGGCGAAGCGCTCCCACCTTTACGGGTTTTTCCTCCTGTTCAGGCTCGGCGGACTGTTCCGGTTCGGGTTCATCGTAGGGAGGGTAGGGCTGCTGAGGGTATGCCGGAGGGGGTGCGATATAGGGCGTAGGCGCAGGCTGTTCATTTACCGGAAGGGGTGCGATATAGGGCGTAGGCGCAGGCTGTTCATTTACCGGAGGGGGTGCGATATAGGGCATCGGTTCGGGTTTGCTCTGAACCGGCGGTGCGGTATATGGCGCAGGCTCGGTAGATTTTTCCTCATCATCTGCGGGAACAGGATCGGGTTCGGGGAGGGGG
Source organism: uncultured Ruminococcus sp. (assembly GCA_946612185.1). Classification (GTDB taxonomy): domain Bacteria; phylum Bacillota; class Clostridia; order Oscillospirales; family Ruminococcaceae; genus Ruminococcus. The sequence goes on along the minus strand of CAMOEP010000006.1, from coordinate 17,461 downwards.
TCAGGCTCGTCAGCAACGGAATTAAGGGTATTATTCAGGTCACTGAGCAGGCTGGCGGTTTCCTCCGGGATATCGGCAGGCTCGGTGAGTTCCGGTTCATTTTCAGGCATAGCAGTAGGTTCGCCTTCCATAAGCTGTGCCTGGAGGGACTCGATAACGTCCATAGGGTCAACTTCCGTACCGCAGTCGGGGCAGAAGCGAGCTTTATCGTCAAGTGTTTTGCCGCAGTTTTTGCAGTTCATATAATAACCTCCTAACAAATCGTTACTTACTATTATACCCTCCTCCCCCCAATTTGTCAACCAAGCTGAGCCAGCTTGACCGCCCCCACGTTGTCGCTCGCCTGGCTCGCTTACATTGTAGAAACGGTGCTTTTTCCGTCGCTCAACCGTGTTCTGCTTGGTACAAAGTTCTACATAAATAATTCTGCAAACTTGATGTTTTTTGATTCTTCCTGAAAACTTAGTACCAGTACAAACCAAGTTGAGCGACGGAAAAATGCAATGTTCTAAATGGTGAGCGAGCGTAAGCGCCTCTCACGTTGTCGCTCGCCTGGCTCGCTTACATTGTAGAAACGGTGCTTTTTCCGTCGCTCAACCGTGTTCTGCTTGGTACAAAGTTCTACATAAATAATTCTGTAAACTTCAAGTTTTACAGTTCTTCGGCAGAACGCTAAAGCAGCAATTTCAAGAAATACCAAAATAGTCCTTAGTACCAGTACAAACCAAGTTGAGCGACGGAAAAATGCAATGTTCTAAAATAGTAAGCGAGCGTAAGCAAGCGACAACGTGGGGGCGGTCAAGCTGACTTCAGCTTGGTACAAAGTTCTACTTAAATAATTCTGCAAACTTGATGTTTTATGATTCTTCCTGAAAACTTAGTACCAGTACAAACCAAGTTGAGCGACGGAAAAATGCGATGTTCTAAATGGTGAGCGAGCGCAAGCAAGCGACAACGTGGGGGCGGTCGAGCTGGCTCCAGCTCGAAAAAAAGACCTGCATAGTTATGCAGGTCTGTAACAAATCATACAAATAAAATTACTTTTTCTCATTCTGTGCCTTGAGCAGATCTCTGATCTCGGTCAGAAGTACCTCTTCCTTGGGAGGTTCAGCAGGCTTTTCCTCTTCTTCCTTCTTCTTCCTGCCAAGTTCCATAGCCTTGTTTACCGCTTTAATAAGGCAGAAAAGAATAAGGGCAATAATCAGGAAATTAACCACTGCGGAAATAAATGCACCATAGCCGAACTCTACACCATTTATCTTAAATGAACCGCCGACTACCTGCATAACTCCGTTCTCGTCCTTCTTAGCACCGCCTGTTATAACAGCAATAAGGGGATTGATGAAGTTATCAGTAAGTGATGTTACGATATTTCCAAATGCTGCACCGATGATAACACCAACAGCCATATCCATTACGTTGCCTTTAAGAGCGAACGCTTTGAATTCCTCTAAAAACTTTTTCAAATTTATACCTCTCCTTTCTTTAGTATTCACCGCCGGGCAGCGGCGTTTCTATTCAAACCTTCGGGAGCGACGGTATCTCTATAGTGTCTTCCCTTGCAGTTTTCTTAGCTTTCATATATTCCGGAAGCTCGATAAGATCAAGCTCGGACTGATAGGGGTTCTTCTTCTTCGGGAGCGCTTCTACTGCGTGGTCAGCTTCGCCCATAATAGAACTTATATGCTCTGGTACATAAGCCTCCAGGTCGCTTGCGTCCACGATGTCAGTACCGCCCATTGAGATACGGGATTTCATATGTACGTTTTGTGACAGCCTGCTTACGTCCACCTGCGATGTCATGCCCATTCTGTCCTGAGAATGTGCTGTGCTGTGTGCCTCAAGGTCATCAGCATTTACCTGCTCGGTGGCTTTCATGTACAGTCTGTTGAACTTTGCAGCCTCATTCGGATTAAGGTCGGCAGCGTCAACAAGGGGTGTATCTCCCATATAGTCACGCTTTTTCTTCTCAGTACGTCTTAGCTTGGTGAAGTCAAGACCGTCGGTAGAAAGGTCGCCCATACCGTCGCTGCTATGGCTGGACTTGCCGAAGAAATCATCTGCGGCAGGCATCTCATGGCGCTTATCCTTCTTGCCGTCGTCGAAGAAGTCCCAGAAATCAGCCTTTTCTTCCTTCTTAGGCTTCTCAGGCTCGACCGGTGTGAACGCTGGCAGACCATTGCTGCGCTGCTGCATTGGTGAATTCATCATGCCCTGCTGCATCATAGAGCCGTTTTCGTGATTATACACAGGCGGCTGACCGTATATAGGCGAACCGTTCTGCTCATAACCGATTATCTGAGGCTGCATGAATACAGGCTGACCGTAGATAGGCTTACCCTTCTGGTCGTAGCCGATTATCTGGGGCTGAGAATACATCATCTGCTGACCGGGCTGACCATAGACAGGCTGACCGTTCTGGTCGTAGCCGATTATCTGCGGCTGTCCGTACATCATCTGCTGACCGGGCTGACCGTAGATAGGCGCACCGCTTTGCTCATAACCAATGATCTGGGGCTGAGCGTACATCATATTCTGGGGCTGATTGCCATACCCCTGAGGAGGCATAGCTCCACCGCCAAACTGCTGGGGCTGATTCTGACGGTTCTGCTGGTGGTACTGGGGCGCACCTGTGCCAAAACCGGCAGACTGCTGCTGACCGTAGCCCTGGTTCATGCGATTTGGCATCTGCGGCTGACCGAAAGCGCCCGGATAGGGCTGCTGGGGCTGCATCTGCTGGGGCATCTGACCGAAGCCCTGCTGCATGGAAGGCTGCTGTCTTTGCATGGGGTTATTATTTACCGGCTGCTGGAACTGGTTCTGTCTTGGGACAGGCGGTCTGGTGAACTGCTCACCAGGGGCGATATCCTCATCATCGTCCTCATCATCAGCCAGAGAATTGTCGATAGTTTTCGGCGGAGGCAGCGGCGCAGAGCCGAGCGTACCGAAACCCGCTGTATCGGGTTCATCAAACATACTGAAATCAAACTCCTCTTCGGTGTCATTTAGTTCGTCAGAGGTGTAAACTTCGGAGGTGCTGTCTGATGCAGGTCTGTCGCTTATGCAGAACACACCTGAACCCATAGTGAAACCAGAGTGATGCCCCTGGGCAAATTCTTCCTCCGTATGATATCCGCCCATATCGACGGACTCATATGTTACCTCAGAGGGATCATCAAGATTACTGCCGCACTTCACACAAAATCTGAAGCCGTCTTCATTCATTTTACCACAAGCCGGGCAGATCATAAATAATCACGCTCCTTTCCTCTCTGCGCAGGCATACAGATGTCAGCTTTACCCCTGCCTAAAGGAGTATGCAGATGCAGGAACATACGGGAGGGCGTACTTTTTGAAGCTGCGGTATATTTTTTTCTTTTGCCGCTTCATCAGACATTCCTCCGGGGCATGACCTTCATCATTTTGACCGAAGCTGTGAGAGTATGCCTGATATGATTACTCTCATATATATTTATTATAGCATTTGCCGCTGTTATTTGCAATAGTTTTCAAAAAGATTGTGCATATCAGTGCTAAACTTCCCACAAGATTTGTACATATTTGACCCTGTTGACAATAAACCAGCCGTTCCTTTGTGTATTTTGTACAGTTGTTTTCAAAAGTGTCGATATATATATTATATACAGTGTAGACTGACAAATGACTGTATTTTTAGGTGCTTATGCACAATTTATGGCTAAATTTCGACAAAAATCAGCAAACTGTGTCCGTTTTTTGAAAATTCCTTGTCAGACTTGCTATTTCGGCAAATTTATGATATAATAAGAAGGTGTAGAATATAATGCCGGATAATTACCCGGCAGAATGGAGTTGTGCAATGCCTAAAAAGAAGGTTAGTAAAGAAAAAAGCCTGCGCCGCACAAAGCGTGTGGCTGATATTGCTTTGAGCCTGTGTCTGGTGGGCGCTATGGGTCTTATCGTAAAGGGAGCAGTTGACCGCTCCTCAACTATGGGTTCATATGAACGTGTGCAGAGCGATAATGTAGCTGAGAGTACTGTACCCACCGAAGCCGTCCCTGACCCGAACAGGACAATGTATTCCCAGATATCAGTAGATACTAAGGATAAGTTCTACGGCAGCCTTATCCTTGTAAATAATCAGCATCAGTACTTCTCTACCGGTGAGGAGGATCTTGTAAGTATACTTGAAATGAACGACGAGACAGGCAGAGATTTCTTTACCGCCGTCGATTACAGCTATACTATCATGCGCCCGGCTTATGAACCTTTGGCGAAAATGGTGGAGGACTTCTACAACCTCTACTTCAATGATACGCTGATAATCTATGGTTCATTCCGTTCCAACGAATTCCAGCAGCAGCTTTATGATGCTGATCTGGCTGAGACTGGAAGCGATACCTCCACAAGAGTCGCAAAGCCCGGATTCAGCGAGCATGAGACTGGTTACGCTTTCGATTTCAGCGAGACCGTTGATAACGACTACCAGGGTACTGGCGATTTTGCGTGGATAAACGAGAACTGCTACAAGTACGGCTTTATTGTAAGATACACCGAGGAGAAAGAGGACATCACAGAGATACGCAATGAACCGTGGCATTTCCGCTATGTTGGAATTCCACACGCTTATTATATGACTAAGAATAACCTTTGTCTGGAGGAGTACACCGACCTGGTGAGACAGCACCCCTATGACGGCGAGCATCTGGAATTCACCGATGATACAGGTGCGGCATACGAGGTATACTTCTATGCTTCGGACGACGGTTCTGACACTACCCTGCTGCCTGTACCTTCTGATTATAAGTATGAGGTTTCGGGAAATAACGTAGACGGATTTGTGGTTACGGTATACAAGGACGAAAAGGTCAGCCAGAGTACCACCCAGCCTGACCTCGCTGAACCAGAAACCACACCCACCACCGAAGCTTCCGAAGAAACCGCTGAATAATGCGCATTTTGTAATGCGTAATTCGTAATGCGTAATGCGTAATTAATGGTGTCGCCTTGCGGCGATGAATTTAAAAAGATACCGTCCGGTTCATTAATAGAGCCGGACGGTTTTTGTTTTGTATGAATGGCGGCGGTAAACTTCCGCTACAGAAATAGCCAAGCGCAATTACGCATTACGAATTACGAATTAGTTTACGGTCAGCGTTCCGCCCTGCCAGTTCTCAAAGGCAAGCGCCTGATACGCTGTATTCAGACTGTCGTCCATGAACAGGTCGCTCTCCTGATAGTAGAAATCCAGCGGGTACACATCGCCGCTCTTTGCGTTCAGCGGAACTTCAAAGAAAAATCTGGCTATCTCACCGTCAGTTCCGCCGTTTCCGTCGAACATCTCCGTGAAGAATATACACCCAAGCTTATTATCAATAAGATAATCCGTCTTGTTGTCCCTCCACTCCATACATATGCTCGATGTCTTGTACTCCGACGCATCTCCCGGCTTGTACTTCACCGTCGTTTCTTCCTCGTCGATCATCACCGGTTTCAGTGTATCCGGATAGGTTATGTGCAGTCCGCACAACGCCCAGCCTTCGCCTGTACCAGTAACGCTGAGGGGTATCTCCACTATCTCGCCGGGGGAAGCTGTTATATCCCCCAGCTTCAGTACTGCGCCTTCCGGTACTTCCGCCGGCTTCTGGCTGCTGTCGCCGTCAAGCGCCGCATCTCCCCCAACTGCCGGGGTATCCACCGCAGACTTCTGGCTGCTGTCGCCGCCAAGTGCTGCATCTCCCCCAACTGCCGGAGTATCCACCGCCGGCTTCTGACCCGACGATACCCCGGAAAGGGTACTGCTGCTGTTACCGTCCCCGCAGCCGCAAAGTGCTGTTAATACCAGCACCATTGCGGCTGTAAGGGAGAATGTCCTTGAAAAACTCATTCCTCTGCCTGCTCCTTGCTGTCTGTAACGGTGATATTCTCTCCCTCGGCAGAAACGTGGATATTGCCTACCTCCGACGCATGGTCGAGTATGATCTGCGCTACCTTATCCTCTACCTCCTGACGGATAACTCTGCGGATATCTCTTGCTCCGTAGGGCTTTCCGTAGGACTTCTCTGCGATAAGTGCAAGTGCCTTGTCGTCATAGCTAAGGGTGATATTCTTCTCGCCCAGAGGTTCTTTCATCTCGTCCAGCATCATTGCTGCAATGCTGCCGAAGTCCTCCTTAGTAAGCTGCTTGAATACAACTACCTCGTCGATACGGCTTATGAACTCGGGACGCAGGAAGTCTCTCAGTCCCTTCATTGCTTTGTCACGGGATATCTCATTCTCTGTACGGTTGAAGCCAACGCCTATGCTCTTGTCAGTTGAGCCTGCGTTGGAGGTCATGCAGATTATAGTGTTCTCGAAGTTGACTGTTCTGCCGTGAGCGTCGTCTATCTTGCCCTCGTCGAGTATCTGCATGAGTATATTCATAACGTCCGGGTGAGCCTTCTCTATCTCGTCAAAGAGGATAACGGAGTAAGGCTTGCGGCGTACTTTTTCTGTAAGCTGACCGGCTTCGTCGTATCCCACATATCCCGGAGGCGAACCTATCATACGGGCTACGGAGTGCTTCTCCATATACTCGGTCATGTCAAGCCTGATAAGCGGCTCGGTGGAATCGAAAAGCTCCTCGGACAGTGCCTTTACAAGCTCGGTCTTTCCCACACCTGTAGGGCCTACGAAGATGAACGATGCCGGACGGCGGCGCTTGTTAAGCTGAACCCTTGTGCGCTTTATTGCCTTTGTCAGCACCTCAACTGCCTCGTCCTGTCCACGGACACGGGCTTTGAGAGCGTCCTCCAGCTTAGCTATTTTCAGGAACTCAGTCTCAGCTATCTTGCTTGCGGGGATACCAGTCCAGAGTTCTACTACCTTTGTAACGTCCTCCTCGCATACCTGTACATTCTCGGCAATGGGACGGAGTTTTTCCGCATCGTCACGCAGATGTATCAGCTTGCCCTTTACCTCGGCAAGTGCCTGATAATCCGGCTCGGTCTGCTCTGAAATGGTCTTTTCAACGCCTTCCAGTGACTCTATCTCCTTTTTCAGCTTGTTGTACTCAGCTATCTCTTTGGAACGTATGCAGGCGTGGGCGCAGCTTTCGTCAAGCAGGTCGATAGCCTTATCCGGCAGGAAGCGGTCAGTGATATAGCGCTCGGAAAGTACGGCGCAAAGTCTGATAAGGTAGTCGGAGATATGTACCTTATGGAAACTCTCATAGTAGTCCTTGATACCCAGCAGTACGCTTACGGTATCCTCGATAGTAGGCTCAGCAACCGTTACCGGCTGGAAACGGCGTTCCAGAGCGGCATCTTTCTCGATATACTTGCGGTACTCACCGAATGTGGTAGCACCGATGACCTGGACTTCGCCTCTGGAAAGTGCAGGTTTCAGGAGGTTTGCGGCATTCATAGAGCCTTCGCTGTCGCCAGCGCCTACAAGGTTGTGAACCTCGTCGATAAAGAGGATAATGTTACCCTCCTTCTTCACCTCGTCCACAAGTCCCTTCATACGGCTCTCGAACTGTCCACGGAACTGTGTACCTGCCACCAGTGCGGTAAGGTCAAGGAGGTACACCTTCTTGTCAGCCAGATTAAAGGGTACATTTCCCTCAGCGATACGCTGTGCGATACCCTCAGCGATAGCGGTCTTACCAACACCGGGTTCACCGATAAGGCAGGGGTTATTCTTGGTGCGGCGTGAGAGTATCTGGACTACTCTTGCTATCTCGCTGTCTCTGCCGATGATACGGTCTATTTCGCCGTTGGCAGCCTTTTCGGACAGGTTAGTACAGTAGCTTCCCAGGAATTTCAGCTCACGCTTTTTATCCTTATCGCCCTTTGTTCTGCCGAAGAAACCGCTGCTGCGTCTTGATGACTTCTCATCGCCCTCGTCGCTGCTTCCGGAGGAGGAACGGCGGGGTGACTTATCCAGAGACTTTTCCTCAGTCCTCTCCGGCTCAGACGGCTCATCTGCGCCCATATTGAACATATTCGAGATAAAGTCAGGGAGTACTCCCGAACCGCCCATCTCAAAAGCGTCGCCGTCAAGCATATTCATCATGTGATCTGAGATCTGGTCGATCTCCTCGTCGGTGATGCCAAGCTTATCCATATACTCCGCAACCTGAGGGATCTTCCTCTCTCTTGCGCAGGACAGGCAAAGTCCCTCGTTTTTCTTCTCGTTGCCCTGAACGGAGGTGATGAATACCACCGCAGGTCTTTTCTTGCAATTGCTGCACATTATCATGTTATTTTCGCTCCTCCCTTGGTTCACATTTTCTGTACTATATTAAAGATATACTTGAAAACGTAGGTTTTGTCGATAGCTTCTGTGTTGAAGAACATCATATGGTCAGTACCCATAATGACGTAGAGTCTCACCATAGCGGTGATAATAAATGATACCACAAGTCCCATAGCGATACCTACCAGCGCACCGGTAAGGTTCGATGTGGTACTTGTTGCGCTGTTTGCGCTGGTGAATGATTTGATGATGAATTCTGCGAATATACCGATAACAATTGTCAGTATAATAAATCCAAGCAGGCGGATAATTATTCTGTAAGCCGGGGCTGTGTAGTTATCAGCGACCATACTGCTTGCGGGCTTGGGATTTTCCCTGTCTCTTATGAGGGGGATAAGGTCAGCGATATTTGCCGGGTTTTTTCTGACTTCTTCCTTGGCGTACTCGACGATATAGTCGCTGAAATCCTTGCTGAGCATATCACCGATGACTTTTGCGTAGCCCTCGATGACTACTTCACGGAGTTCGGAATCTTCCGCAGCTTTTCTGCCGTTGATATTGTTGATGTATGTTATCATATCCTCGATAGTAACGTTGCCCTTATCGAACATGGCGTTGACCTTGGAAGTCTCCGCACGCAGACCATAGGGGAGGGAGTCTATATACTCGACCATTTTAACGGCGAAGAAATCGCTGTCCATAGTTTTTTCAATTTTCTTGATATTGCTTCCTCTGATGCTTGTGGAGTAGATAGAAGAAGCGATGCCTCCGCTTATTGAAAAGGCGATGACTGCTGCCAGCGCCCAACTGACAGTTGATAGTATACTTTTGACGATGCCACGTTTACCGCAGAGAAACATAAAGATAAGAACTACTGCAAGGACGATAACGTCGTAAAACCACCAGAATTGTGTATCCATATTTTTTAGTGCAGGCAGAGAGAACCCGCACTCCTCCTCTCATTATATACAAATTTTCTTCTCACGTTTTCGCTCGTTAACTCGCTTACTCTTTTAGAAACAGTACTTTTGCCGTCGCTCAACCATATTCTGCTTGGTACAAAGTTCTACTGAAATAATTCTGCAAACTTGATACATTATTATTCTACCGGAGAACTTTGTACCAGTACAGATAAGGTTGAGCGACGTACAAAGTACCGTTTCTTTTAAAGTGAGCGAGCGCAAGCAAGCGACAACGTGATAAGCGGTCAAGCTGGCTCAGCTTGGCGGTCGAGCTGGCTCAGCTCGTCAGCTCGTATAATCAATACGGTCTATTTTGTTGAAGCTTTTTAGGTAGATGTGCTTTCCGCTGCGCTCAAAGCCAGTGTAGGAATCATTTATCTGCGCAGTCGAACGCAGCGCTCCTGTGAAATCATATGCGAATATCGCCTCGCTCGTCATAACATACGCCAGACCGTCTGCCACATGAACATCTATCAGCGGCGACGCTTGACCTACCATTATAGGCTCTTTTCCGCCACCGTCAAAAAGTACTAACGTGTACTGCCTCTGCGCCTCATTGTTGAGTATCACCGCCGACTGACCATTACTGCTCGCTCCGCCCTGATAATCCGCTTCATAACGATAAAATGACGTGATATTTCCAGCATTGTCCACATATCCGCAGGCATCCATTCCCAAAAGAAACGCTCCGCCAGTATAACTGTAAACGTCCAGACCAAAGGTGTCAAGCCCCGGACTGCTCCAAAGACTGCCGCCCTCGCTGAAATCAACACTTATTACCGATGTCACCAGACTGCCGTTTTCAGCGGATATGTAGCTTATGACACAGCCCTCGCTGCCTTCACGGAAGCTGATATCATTTACCCGCTCCACGCACTTTCGTTCATATATGCTCGTTCCCTTGCGGTCGTACACGATTATCTCGCAGTAGTACTTCTCAGAAGTCGTGACAACTGCGGTATAACCCTCCTCGCTAAGACGGGCAAACATTATCTTCCTGTCGGTGTAACGCTGGTCATAGACCGTTCCGTTGCTGTCCTCCAGACAAAACTCATCGCCGCCTATTTCGTACAGCAATGCCCTTCCGCTTACGGAAAGCATTACAGGATTAGTATATGCGTGCTGAGAATGTTTGATAAGTCCACCCTCGTCTGAATAAAAGTACATCGTAGAATCACTGAACACCGTCAGATAATTGCCTGAGTAGTCCATCTGGTAATCAGCGCCGCTGTTTATCATGATAGGGAAGTTACCCTCAGCGAGTTCGCCGTCGTTGATAATTGTCTGGTACTGCCTGTTGATATTCCTTATCTTTGGCAGCCAGATGTCCTGAGTAAGATACGCAGCCGATGCCCCTGCAAGCAGGAACAGTATCAGAACCACCCTGATAAGCCGTTGTTTCCGCTTTTTTTTCTTTTTGAAATCCAGCATATCAGTGGCGTCATACATTGGCAAGCCGATCTCCTCCTTTCATTGCTTGTTATCCCCATTTAATGCATATTATTTAATTCACTATTTCTCCTTCAGAATAAAAGACACGGTTCAGATAAAGTCCGTGTGCCATTGCAGTTCTGCCCGCTTTCAGGCGGTCTTTCGCTGCAAGGATATCAGGCATATCATCGGGACTTATCCTCCCTTCACTCACGTCCATGAGAGTACCTGCAATTATCCTAATCATATTATACAGAAAACCGTTGCCTTTTACAAGCATTATCACAGAATCACCATTATTTTCTATATTAAGAGAATAGATAGTCCGGACGGTTGTTGAAACATTTGTACAATCAGCACAGAAGCTTGCGAAGTCATGCTCGCCTACAAGGTATGCTGCCGCTTTTCTGGCTGCTTCGATGTTGAATTTCCGACGGTAATGATAAGCAAGGTCTGTTGTGAACGGGTCTTTCGACTCGCTGCAATGCATCTTGTATATGTACTCCTTCCCCTTGCAGTCGTACCTGGCATGAAAGTCAAGTGGTACGTCCTCGCAGGAAAGTATAGATATATCGTCCGGAAGTTCGCCGTTCACCCCTCGGATAAAGCCGATATTGCGTATACCGCTATGGGTCTTGACGTTGAAGCAGAAGTTATTTGCGTGTACTCCCGTATCCGTCCGTGAACAGCCTGTAACGGTTATCTGCTCGTTGAGTACCTTTGATACGCACCTCTCCAGCACCTCCTGCACCGTCAGTGCATTGCTCTGGCGCTGAAAGCCGTGGTATTTCGTACCACGGTATGCTATCATTACTTTCAGATTCCTTAAATTGTCTTCCATAGTTATTATTCAACCACCTCGCCATTATGTTCATGGATATGCCAGTTTTTGAAATCATAGGCGTTTCCGTCTATGCGGTATACTATATAGTCGTAGGATTCGTGAGGGTCAACAGTCGGCAGTACAGTATAGTACCTGTCCGGCTGCTTATCCATAGCAATTACGTCGTTATAGGAGTAGCCCTGTTCGGAATGGTCAAGTCCTGCGTATTCCAGTATACTTGCGGCAAAGTAAGCGTTTGAGAGCTTGTTTTCGCTGTCTACAACAAGCGGCGCTCTCTGCGCACCTGCCGGCTTTATCATAAGTGATGCAGGGATAGGAGCTTCTATGTAGTCGCCTGTCTCAGTCTTGCATCTGGTGGGATTGTTTCCGTGGTCAGCCACAAGGATTATCGTGGTATTATCGTATACACCCAGTTCTTTCATGCGGCTGAAAATCTCATTCAGCATCTCAAAGTCCGCACGCAGATTCAGTGGGAAGTCCTCGTCGTCGAAAGTTCCGTATACCTCTTTGGTAAGGTCGCCGTTACAGCCGTGGGCGAAGCAGGTGTGGATAAAGTTGAAAACTTTTCCGCTGCCATTTGCTGTTATTCCCTCGCTGGTGATGTAGCGGTACAGACGCAGGTCAGACTCCATTCCAACTTTTCCGGTGTGGACGTGGTTTATTCCTTTGACGCTTATGAAGCCATTGGATACGCCGGAGGTATGACCGTCAATGAATACCCCCTTGAGCATATATGGCATAAGCTTTGCCATTGAAAGGTCAAGCATGGTGGGGATTATACCATCATCAGCGAAATATACATAGTTATAGTCTCCGCTGGACGCACGGCGGATATTGTCGCAGTCGTCAAGTACAGGTTCGATAGCCTGATAGGACTGTTCCTGGTCAAGAATAAGGTCAACCGTCCAGCCTGCATCTTTAAGCTTGCTGCAAACAGTCTCGCCGCTCCATGCCCAGTTAAGATACTCATTTGGCCGGCGGTCGTAGTCCTTACCTGTGAGCATTGACGCAACTGAGGGGAATGTCCGGGAGTAAACGGAGATATTGTCGTCGTAGTAGGTAAAGCCCTCCAGCAGGTCGTAAAGATCAGGGTAAAGCTTTAGTTCCTCGTTCATCCAATTGCTGTCCAGCTTGTCAGTCAGCACCACAAGGATATTATCGTCGTCCTTGCTGAAGTCAAGAACGTCCTTGTAGGAGAAGAATATCGGCATTGAATCCTCCTGGGACTTGCCAAGACCATTCTGCGCTAAAAGTGAACCAGCACCGGCAGCCTGCATTGCAAATATCGCCAGGGACACGAATGTACCAGTCTTTCCGGTAAAGAGTTTCTTGCCGAATCCGGGTTTCTTCTCTTTCAGGGCAAGTATCAGCAGGGGAGCAAATACCAGCCCAAGGAATACGATATAGTCCGCCATATGGAGAAGTGTAGGTTCTTCGTAGTTTATAACAGCGTCATCTATCTCCTTCATTTCGCCGTTGAGGAAAAGAAGCTGAACCAGCGAAGCGCTCTGGAATCCCAGTATCAGGCAGCACACCAGTTTCGCCAGCTTTTCATTGATAAGAAGCATCAGGTTCACAATGAGCCAGAGCGCTGCTGCAGCTGCTGCTGCCGTGATAAGCAGCGGCATGAGGATATGTGCGCCGTCGATGATGAAGTCCCCGGTATTTCCCAGGTACACCTCCGCCGGCGAAAACAGGCAGAACATAAACGCTGCGGATATGCAGATCGCTGCCATATACAGCTCACGCTTTAGGGTAAATTTTTTAACGCCTGATGTACTATTCTTCATACTCTCCTGCACTTCTCTCCTCAGTGGTTTCATTATCGCCATTTTCCGGCGGTATTTCCCCGGCAGACTCCTGCTCCGGTATTGCGTCAGCAGTTTCCTGGGGGAGGTTCACGGTATCAGCGGGAATTCCCTGCTCCGGTGATACGGAAGCTGTCTCAGCACTGTTTTCCGGTGCTTCTTCGGAAGTTTCCTTCTTTCGGCGGCGGATAACTCTCTCCGCCAGCGCCATAAGCAGGAACATTACTGCCGATGCGCCGGAAGCCAGCAGTCCGGCAGTAAATCCCTCCGGCTTGTACTTCATTGTTATCTCATGGTGTCCGGAGGGCAGCTTTACGCCAAGCATTGCCCCCGCTACAGGGAATGTCTCTGTTTCCTGACCGTCGGAGTATACGCTCCAGCCCTTTTCGTAAGGCACTGAAAGGAACATTACACCGTCGTTCTTAACGTCGATGCTTCCCTTTATCAGCGTGTCGCTGAACTCCTTGATGTCAAGCTGTTCGTCTGCAAGTGTATCATATGCCTGACGGAATCTCTCCTCGTCAAGGGCATAGGCTACAACGTTGTAATCGCCTTTGCTGCGTGATTTATCAATATTCATCACTATCTCCGCATTGTCTCCGGACTGTGCGTCGCCCAGGGGGAAGGTTATGGAGTAGTCGCCTATAGATACATTATTGTCGATAGTCGTACCGCAGCTTCGCAGGTTCAGGTTCTCAACGCCTGAGCCTTTCACATAGCCGTAGAGGTAGCTGCCGTCAACGCCGTCGAATGTGTAGGTAACTACCGGGTTTCCGCCGTCCTCAGTGGTAAAGGAGTACTTTCCGTAGGACTCCTTCTCCACACTGATGTTCTCATACTTCACAAGTGCGACTGGCTGAGGAGTGTAGAGTTTCTCGTCCAGTGAGCAGGCAAGGCTCATAAGCTTGTTCTGGTACTCGAAGGGGTTAACGTCTGCGCTGTCCTCCATGTCAAGGATATCGCTATTTACCATGAATCCCAGAGAAAGCGGATAGCGGTTCTCATAGAGGTAAACGGTATCCTTTTCAACGCTGGATTCTGCCTTATAGTCCAGTGACATTGCAACCGAACGAACCGGTCCGTTTCGTGATATAAGGTATTTTATGCCCAGCAGCGAATTTACCACGGGAGTTGACTGACGGTAGTAATAGCGGTTTCCGGCTTCTGAGGCGTAAAGTCCCATGCGCTTGAGGAATGTGGTGACTGAAACGTTTGCGGCTGATGAGAACTGTGATACGCCGACATATCCGTAAAGTGCGCTGTCGTTGAGGGTATAGGTAGAGGTCATTTCCGTGCGGTAGAACAGGGGATTATCGTAGGTTTCACGGAGATCAAGCAGTTCCTCAGCCTGAGCATACTTGGTAGGATAGGATATGTAGCCGGAGCTGCCTACGGTATGTGCGCCTATCAGGGCATTGCTGGTAAGTTCCGCAACTACTGCGGCGATAAGGCATATGCTCACGCAGCTTTTCCATAGTATATGGTTCTTTGTGTTCCAGAGTTTCGCAGCAATAAACACCAGTACATAAGCAGCGGTTATGATAACGGAACTCCTTATTGCCCCGGTGAACTCAAAGTTCTCACGGTCTTTCAGGTAATTAAGGGCAAATACTGCACACGGAGCGACCAGCAGCAGTACAAGCTGATACCACTTTATGCCCTTTTCCGTCATTACGTCATATGCACGGTATGCGGCAGCAATAAGCAGGAAGCTGAACAGGAATGCAAAACGGTAGGGTATCTGGTTTGTGGCGTGGAATCCATGCCAGATGAAGTTCAGCCTGTTCAGGTTGCAGCTTACTGCAATGAACGCAAGCATGAGGGTATAGGTGATCTTCTCACGGATCTTTATTCCCCCGGAAAAAAGGAACACGCCGAAAAGTACTATCGCAAGCATACCGCAGGCGAAGTTTGGCAGACCCTCTTTCATAGCCGGTTCATTGTAGGATATAAGGTTTGCGAATATATCAGTCCACTTCTCATAGGTTGACCAGGCAGCAGGGAAGGTATTATTCACGCTGTAGGTCATCTGCAAGCCGAAGTACGCCGGCAGAAGCATGAATCCGCCCAGACAGCCGCCAACCAGTGAACTTATGGTCATAAGTCCCAGACGGCTGAAAAACTTCTTCACGCCTACTCCTTCGTTAATAGTGAATACCAGGAACATGAATGCGGAGAAGATGCAGATGAAGTAGCCTATGTAGTAGTTGGACACAAGTGCAAGGAAAAGGGCGAGGACGTAAAGCTTCCACTTTCCCTCACGGCAAAGTGCAGCCAGACCAGTCATTACAAGTGGCAGAAGGGCGATAGTGTCGAACCACATAACGTTCCAGTAGTAGCCGAGCATATAGCTGCAAAGGGCGAACATGGCTGAAAAAGCAGCCATTGAAAGTTCGCTGCGGCGGTAGATGTACCTCAGAAAAAGGCTGAAGAATCCGCCGCTGAAGCCGATTTTTGCCACAAGTATCAGCGTGAACACGTCCCTTGTGCGTTCCTCGCTGAAAAAGGCGGATATCCAGTTCAGCGGGCTTGCGGCATAGTAGGATATAAGGGAGAGGAAGTTCGTACCCATACCATTCTGCCAGGAGTAGAGGAACGAGCCGCCTGTTCTGAGTTTTTCCCATACCACACGGAAAAACGGGTAGTACTGATGCCAGCAGTCCACAACGAGTATCTGGTTACTGCCGAAAGGGTGGATAAGTTCCTTGCTGAAAGCATAGAGCATTATCACTACCGGTATCATGAAGGACAGCAGGAATACAAGTACCCCACCGCCTTTGCGGTCGCCTGCTGAGAAGATCGCACGTTTTTTCTTTATCTCTGTTTTGTTGTCTTTCATCTCATTTCTCCCCAAACAAAAATTTTTATTCATAATGAATGTGTTCAAATACATCGCCCTCAGATAAACCGGTTCTATACGTTATAAAACGGTGAGCCATGCAATGAATAACGCCGCAAGGTAAAAGACTATCGTTACCCCAAGTGCAATATAGTCACTCGTTGAAGCATGAAGCTGGCGCAGCCTCGTTCTTCCCTCACCGCCGTTGTAGCAGCGGCACTCCATTGCTGTCGCCAGTTCATCTGCACGGCGAAATGCGGATATAAACAGCGGTATCATTATCGCCGCCATGTTCTTCGCCCTGGTCATGAAGCTGCCGGTGTCTATCTCTGCACCCCTGGCTTTCTGGGCTGACATTATCTTGTCAGTTTCCTCAATAAGCGTTGGTATGAACCTGAGCGCTATCGACATCATCATCGCCAGCTCATGCACCGGGAAATTCAGCTTTTTAAGCGGCGATAAAAGACGCTCTACTGCGTCAGTCAGAGTTATGGGAGAGGTGGTGTATGTAAGCACGGAACTGCCCATGATGAGCAGAACTATCCTTATCATCATGAATACGCTTATATCTATACCGCCCTCGGTTATCTTTATGAACTTCCACTCGAAAAGCGTGTCCCCGGAATCCACCAGGAAAAGGTTCAGTACAGCCGTTATGAGCAGAAACGGCAGAAGCGGCTTAACGCTTTTCCAGTACATCCTGAAAGGTACTCCGGAAAGCGCTACTGCAAGCAGAGTGTACACTCCGCCGACTATAAGGCATATAATATTGCTCCCCGTGAACAGCATCATAATGAAGATTATGGTCATAACTATCTTGAACCGTGGGTCAAGGCGGTGTACCAGGCTGTCACCGGGGAAAAACTGACCTATGGTAATATCTTTCAGCAATCGTCTGCGCCTCCTTTTTGTGCAAGCTGACGCAGCAGAAGGTCACGGGCATATCCCACCGTGTAGACCTCCTTGCCAAAGTCAAGACCCTTGTCTTTCAGCGCCATGAATACTTTCGTCACCTGCGGGACATCAAGCCCTATCTGCGCTATTTCCTGCGCTCTGGCAAATACCTTTTCGGTATCGTCATAGCAGAAAAGCTTTGCCTTGTTCATGACAAGTATCTTGTCCGCAAACCCGGCTACGTCCTCCATACTATGCGATACTATTAATATAGTATTCTTCGTGCGCTTGTGGTACTGCTTGATATGGCTGATTATCATGTCACGTCCGGCAGGGTCAAGTCCGGCAGTAGGCTCGTCAAGGATAAGCACTTTCGGCTCCATAGCCATTACCCCGGCTATGGCAACTCTGCGCTTCTGACCGCCGGAAAGTTCAAAAGGCGAGCGCTCCAGCAGTTCCTCTTTAA
>CAMOEP010000005.1 GCA_946612185.1 uncultured Ruminococcus sp. | reverse complement strand
CAAGCTGCGTCAGCTTGACCACTTCTCACGTTGACGCTTGCTTACGCTCGCTCACTTTAAAAGAAACAGTACTTTGTACGTCGCTCAACCATATTTTGCAGGGTACAGAGTTCTCCGGTAGAATCGTTAAATATCAAGTTTACAGAATTTCCCGAATAGAACTTTGTACCAGTACAAACCAAGTTGAGCGACGGAAAAAGTTGTTCTTCTGTCAAGGTGAGCGAGTTCACGAGCGACAACGTTAGAAGCGGTCAAGCTGGCTTCAGCTTGAGCTTGGGGCATTATTTTACTATAAATGTACGGAAGTTGATAGATTTATTTTGGGCGATGTTGTATAATATGTACAGAAATTATCTTACTACCCTCTAATATACGAAAGGAAGATACCTATGAATAAAAAGTTACTGGCTCTCTCTGCGGCTATGCTTATGATACTCTCAAGCTGCGCAAACAGTACAGATTCACCCTCTGAGTCTCCAAACAATTCACCAGCCGAAACTACTTCCCAGACTGCTTCTGAGACTGAAACTACCACCGAAACTACTGAGACTGATACCACCGAAGCTGTAACGGAAACTACCACTTCTGCTGCTGCCCCTGAGTATACCACACAGGAGGGCGCTCCCGATATCGACGGCTATACTCTCCTCTGGAACGACGAGTTCGAGGGCGATTCCCTTGACGAATCTGTCTGGAACAGAGAAGTCCGTCAGCCCGGCTGGACTAACGAGGAACTCCAGGAGTATACCTCTAAGCCCGATAACGCTTTCCTCCGTGACGGTAACCTCGTCCTCAAAGCTATCAAGACCGACGATAACGGCAAGCCTTATTATACCTCCGGCAAGCTGAATTCCCACAATACCCGTGACTTCACTTACGGAAAAATTACCGCCCGTGCGAAAGTTCCGGAGGGTCAGGGTCTTTGGCCTGCTATCTGGATGATGCCCCAGGACGAACAGCACTACGGTCAGTGGCCTAAGTGCGGCGAGATAGATATTATGGAAGTGCTGGGAAGTCGTGTGGATACCGCTTACGGTACTGTCCACTACGGCGCTCCCCACGCTGAACAGCAGGGTACTTACGTCCTCGAAAACGGCGACACCTTTGCTTCCGACTTCCATGAGTACTCCGTAGAATGGGAACCCGGTGAAATGCGCTGGTATATCGACGGCAACCTCTACCACACCGTAAACGACTGGTTCACCGCTAACGAGGGTGAGGACGAAAAGCCCTATCCTGCACCTTTTGACCAGCCTTTCTTCGTGCAGATGAACCTTGCTGTAGGCGGCACATGGCCCGGTGACCCGGACGAAACTACCGACTTCGATAAGGCTGAGTTCCTTATCGACTACGTTCGTGTATACCAGAAGGACGAGTACGATATGAACGTTACCAAGCCCGAAAAGAGTTACCGTGAAGCCGACGAGACTGGTAACTTCATCCACAATGCTGACTTCGCTGAGGCTGAGGATCTTACCGACGATATCGACTGGAAGTTCATGCTGTTTGAGGGCGGCGAGGGCGCTGCTGAGATAAAGGACAATACTATGGTCATCACTACCAAGAACGAAGGTACTGTTGACTACTCCGTTCAGCTTGTTCAGCCGGAACTGCCTATGATAAAGGGTAAGAAGTACCGCCTGACTTTCGATGCCTGGGCTGACAAGGAAAGAGACATCGTAGTTTGCGTAAGCGCACCTACAGCCGGCTGGATTCGCTACCTGGCTGACACTACCCTGACAGTCCCCGACAAAAAGACCACATTCACCTACGAGTTCGAGATGAAGGACAAGGACGACCCCAACGGCAGACTTGAATTCAACCTCGGAAACCGTGGCTCTGCCGAGACAGTATATATCCAGAATGTCCGTGTAGAGGAGATCAAGTAAACAGATAAGTTTTCATTAGAAACCCTTCCTAAGTCCCCCTGATTATTGCGTACCCTCAAATTTGTGCGCTGTGTCAGGGGGAAACTTTTTAGGCAACACCGCAAAGCTGTCAGGCGGTCTTTGTGTGATGTTGACTTAATAAATATATTTAGCTGATTCGCAAAAAAAAACAGTACCTTCGCTATGATTTCCTTGATTTTAGAGAAAGCAAATTGTAAAATAAATTTGCAATGTTGAAATAGTCAGTTTGGAATTCAGGTCAGCATTTTTAAACGTGGCATAATTATTATCAAAAAACATTGCATAAAATAATCAAGGAGGAATAGGAAAATGGAAATCAAAAAAATCTCAAACAAGATCGATTTCGATGTTGCTGCACAGGACTATCAGCTTCAGCCTGGTGAGCATTGGTGCGAAGGCGGATGTGACGCAGATTGTGGCGAATTAAGAAACGTTAATGACAACCACGTTGCAGCTTTCTTTAACTGGGATCACCCCTGCTATGCTGTTTACATTTACACTTGCAGCTGGTCCGCATCAAGATAATTGAGTCGGTTAATTGAAAAAGAAGA
Source organism: uncultured Ruminococcus sp. (assembly GCA_946612185.1). GTDB lineage: Bacteria > Bacillota > Clostridia > Oscillospirales > Ruminococcaceae > Ruminococcus. The sequence continues at coordinate 18,171 of CAMOEP010000005.1, read as the reverse complement.
GGTTCTCCGTAGATTTTATCCGGAGAACCTTTTTTTTAGGAAAAATTTTCTGTATAAAATACTTGACATAAAACTGAATATTTGATATCATAAAGGCAACACCCCAAGTTCCTGCGCAATGCTATCTTAGCAGATTTATTTTATGTGGACAGGTTCTAACAGATGCTCTTATTGGCATGATAAAAAAAGGTACATCAGCGGATTGAATAAATTTAATATTGTGCGGTGTTGCCTTTGGTTCACAAAAAATAATGGTATCTTTACTATGATTTTCTTGATTTTGAAAAATGCAAATGGTAAAATATGATTGCAATGTTGAAAGAGTCAGTTTGGTATTAGTTTAAGCAATTTCAGACGCAGCATTATTATCAAAGACATTGAAGAAAAATCAGGAGGAAAATGAAAATGGAAATCAAGAAGATCGCTAATAAGATCGATTTTGATGTAACTGCACAGGACTATCAGCTTAAAGATGGTGAGCATTGGTTTGAAGGCGGATGTGACGCAGATTGTGGCGAATTAAGAAACGTTAATGACAACCACGTTGCAGCTTTCTTTAACTGGGATCATCCCTGCTATGCTGTTTACATTTACACTTGCAGCTGGAGCTCATGGACTTGATTGGTTCGGTTAAGTGAAAAGAGGGGGTTCTCCGCAGATTTTCTCTCCGGAGAACCTTTTTCACTTAGGGTGTGCCGTACCAGGGCGTGTTGACACTATAATAATGCGCAGATTTTTGAGCAGAATTTCTACGCAGACAAGAAGATAAAATGCAGGCGGGCTGTCGCCCGGCAAGTTTTATCGACGCAGTATGCGTAAAATTCTGCCAAAAAGATGCGCTTTAGGATTAGTGTCAACACGCCCTGAATATGGTAAAATAATGACCTACAGATATGGAGCGATTTTATGAGAAATAAAAAGATAACCGGAATCCTTATGCTGATCGCAATTGCATTTTTTGGCGCACTTATTGTCATAGGAAAACTTATCGGTCTTGGTACTGCCAGAAACGGTACAGGACAGTGGATATATTTTATTGCCGGAATACTTATCGCTGCGCCAGTATTTATTGGTGTGTCGATGTATTTCTCTGCGTATAAAAAGGGAGTACTTTACCCGGTTCTTCTGGTACTGTTTCCGTTTATGTTCTCTGGCTCGATCATGATCGCAGCCGGTGCTGACCTGTTTGATCTGGGTATGTCGTGGATAGCTTACACAGTATTGGTAGTTATCGGCTTCGGCGCTGGTGCGATAGGTATGATAAAAGGAATATCACGCTATAAGAAAGAAACAGCTTAATTAACATGAAAAAAATAAAAATGGCAGTTCTGGATTCTGGTATCTCGGAAAATCTGTCTGAAAAATGCAGTATTATCGGTAAAAAAAACTTCTACTACGATTATTACAGCGAGAAAATTATCACAGATGATGATATTGAGGATCTGAACGGGCACGGTTCAGCGTGTGTTGAGACGATTTTGAATGTATTTCAGAATATTGACTTTTACATAATCAAGATACTGGGTGTATCGGGTATAGCACATGATATGACGTTGATAGCTGCTTTAGAGTATGCAGAAAAGCTTGATGTTGACATCATAACTTTATGCTCAAGCCTGACATATACAAGAGACAATAATGAACTCAGAAAAATCTGTGACAGGATATTTTCAGCGGGTAAGGTAATAGTTTCATCTGTTGAAAACAGGCACGCTTCTTCCGAACCTGCAAATTTCGCAAGTGTTATCGGAGTTTCAGGCGGTGATATTGATGACAACTGCTTTTCGTATAATGGAAGTGATGAAATACAGCTTCGATGTTCATATAAAGCAGCGATAACAGCCGGTTCATTTGGAATCAGAACGATCTTTCAGGGCAACAGCCGTGCTGCTGCGCTGGCTTCGGCTCAGATCGCAAGGCTTATGTACGATTCCAGGCAAAATGGGAAAAGTCTGGAAGAACTGTTAACGGAAAACTCAATAGTTCTTGAAAGCAGAGAAAAAGTTGTCACCGATAATAATGACCTTATTTCTGAGATACCTTTTGATAAAGAACGTGAAAAGTTTTTTGTGGATAATGAGATCGGGTATCACCGCTTTCTTTACCTGCTTAGTGAATTTTTCCTTTACAATGATCCTTCTGCCCTTAGAACAGAAGATCTTATCAATTTCAGAAACCGGAAACTGCTCAGAAAATTAGAGAACTTCCTGCGTGCTGTTGAAGGAAGATTCGGCATAAAAACAGATAATATAATGCTCGAAGACATGACCTGGGCTTATGTTTTCTATGAAAAACATATATACAACACCGCACAAAGATTGTGAGGCAGATGCATCGCAAAGCTGTCAGGCGGTCTTTGTGCGGTGTTGTTCATTAGAACTTGTCTTATAAGCTTTCGGAAACATCTTTTTGAAGGCTTTATGAAGGTGAGTACTGAGAGATACAGAAAATAAACAGTGAGGAATCATTTATAATGGACAAAAAAAACATAACTATTCTTGAACTTGAACCTGACAAAGTGCTTGAGTATTCTGAGGGTTTTTATAAGTGCGAATACAACGGAAAAGTAATTCTTGCAGATACACTCAGCGGTAAGAATTTTAAAATGACATCTGAATGTTGTGATATAATCGAACGTATGGTTGACGAAAAGCTTACTCCTGCCCAGCTTTTGAAAATGTTTCAGGACGACAGCGACAGGGAATTTTTCGAGAAAATGCTTAAAGTACTGGTAAAGTACAGGATACTGGTAACGAGTGAGAATAAGAACACAAAATTTAATGTCAGCATTGAGATAACGGACAGATGTAATCTCAAGTGCCGCCATTGCTGTGTAGATGCAAAGTGCAGCAATGTCTCAGATGAACTTACAACTGAACAGTGGAAAAGCGTAATTGACAAGCTGAAGGATATTGAGCTGGGAAGCCTTACTTTTACAGGCGGTGAACCGCTTATCAGAAATGATTTCTTTGAAATTGCGGAGTACGCAAAGGAAAACCTTTCCTGCGGATTGGTTCTCATGTCAAATGCCACACTTATCAACGAGCAGAATGCTGACAGGCTTCTTAGTATTTTCGACAGCTTTTCATTCAGCATTGACGGTGTTGATGAGGAAACTTGTGCTGCGATACGAGGAAAGGGTGTTTTTGATAAGATAATCAAAGGCATAGATATTATGAAAAGAAAGGGTATGAAGGACTTTTCTGTCTCTATGACTGAGGTAAAGCCTAATATGTACTGTATTGACAGATTCAGAAAGCTTGCTAAGGATATGGGCGCTGATCCAATAATCAGAAACTATGATATCGTAGGCAGAGCAGAGGAAAATCTTGATCTTATCCCTCGTGATCCGGACAGCGGTTTTGCACCGATCCTTCCTCCTTTTCCAAATGGTATCAATTTTCCTGCAAACGATATGCCCCATTGCGTAAGCTGCGGTGCTATGAAGAAAAAGATAGCGATCGCTCATAATGGTGTGATGTATCCATGTATTTCAATGCTCCGCCCTGCCTTTGCTTTAGGTAATGTAATGAATGTTGCATCTTTAAAGCAGTTTATTTTTGGCGGCGGGATCGAAGAAACTGACGGCTACAGGAATTTCAACGGAATGAGTACGATCTACAGCAACAGCGAATGTAGAGAATGTCCGGTAAGACTGTTCTGTCATACTTGTATGCAGTATAGTTATGCTATGAAAAATCATCAGAAATTTGAGCAGTTCTGTGATGCAAAGAAAAGAAAGCTGATGACCGTATGGAATTGAAGAATACATATATTACAAATGAGGATAAATTCCTGCAATTCAATTTTTGGGTAACTACTTATTGTAATTTCAACTGCCGCTACTGTTATGAGACTTGTGACAAGCCTGATGCGTATATGTCTCAGGAAATCGCTGACAAGGCTATTGAATTCATGTATAATGAGATAGATACCAAAGCTTGCAATGCACTTTGGCTCAATTTTCACGGCGGCGAACCTATGCTTAACCAGAAGCTTATCGTTTATGTTGTAAAGAAAATAAAGCAGGAGCGTCCGGATATTAAGCTGTTTACCACCGCTACTACCAATTGTTCTGTAATGTGTGAAGAAGCTGCTGAATGTATCAGCGAACTTACTGTCAGCCTTGATGGTACAAAGAAGTGTCACGACATGAACCGTGTCCGGCACGATGGTTCAGGAACTTATGACCTGGCAGTTTCCAATGCACTGAAATACCTTGAACTAAAAGGTAACGTCCGTACACGAATGGTAGTAACGCCGGATAACGCAGCGGATCTCAGCGATAATATCATTCACCTGATTGAATTGGGTTTCAGGGAAATAATGCCGGGCATAGATCATTTCAGCAAAGAATGGACAGAGGAACTGTTCGGGACAGTTTACCATGAATTGCTGAAAGTGCGTGAATACAGGCTGGCACATCCGGAATACCGCATAAAGATAGGTATAATTGATTCGGCTATCAAGCGCCTGGGAAAATGTTATGTTGGTTGTGACGGCTATCAGATATATATAAACGGAAAACTCTATCCCTGCACATATGCAGCAGGTGATGAGTATTATGAAGTCGGAGATATTTTCAACGGAGTAGACGTGAATGCAGCTAAACGTATAAACTGTATGAATAACGGCAAACTTGAAGCCTGTGCCGGCTGCGGATACTATGAGTATTGTATAAGCCCACGGTGCAGGATAATCAATCAGAAACTTACAGGCGATCACATGACCCCGTCAGTGGTGGTCTGTGCATCAGAAAACCTGAAAATCAAATTACATGGAATAAAATAATGTTTAAGGGAATTTATGATCTTGTACTAAGTAAAAATAAAAGCAAGCTGATCGTAATGATAACGCTCCTGCTTGCTGCATCACTTCTGACAGCAGGTGCGTCAGCACTTCTTATGCATATGATAGATGATGTGATCCCGGCAGGTGATGAAAGGCTGCTTATGATGTATATTATCGGATACATCGGGTTATCTTTCGCAAAAGCAGGAGTATCATATTTCAGCAGCACATATAATACGATACTCATTCTCTCTGATGCAAGAGATCTTAAAAAGGAACTTATTGAAAAGATTTTCCGGTTTGACGGAGATTACCTTTCGTCTGTATCAAAAGGTGAATTGTACCAGACTGTTGAGGCGGATTCGATGTCGCTGTGCGGATTTGCGCTGAATAACGTTTTCAATCTGCTGAGGACTGCATTTTCAGTTATTGTGGCGGTATTTTTCCTTTTGGTGCTTAACTGGAAACTGATGCTTCTCATACTTATCCTCCAGCCCTTCGCAGTCGTTATACAGAAAAAGCTTACCCCACGTCTGATAAAGCTGAGCGGTGAAAGGCGAACTTCTTCCGGTGAATGTTCGTCACTTTTGCAGGATATTGTAAAAAATCCGGTGGAACTCATTCTATCAGGTTTCAAGAAAAATGTTCTGCAAAAAATGAATGAAAAGCTTGATGAACAGTATAAAATAGGAAAGCGTTCAGTACTGTTTGAAGTCCTTACGGTAAATATCGTTGATTTCATAAGCGCACTGACTACCTGTATAGTGATAGGTTATTCTGGTTATTGCATAATAAACCAAACCATGACAGTAGGTGAACTGGTTACGTTTATGACCTATACCGGTACGATAACCTCTGGTATAATCAAGATAGTTGATTTCTCTGTTAATTATGCTGAACTTATGCCTATATATGAAAGAGTGTCAAATATAGCGCATAATGCTCCGCCGGAAAAAACTCAGCAGGCAGCAGATACAGACGAAAGCATAATATCTGCCAATAATATGTGTTTCTCTTACGATGGGATCAATAAAATATACGATAATGCAAGCTTTAGTTTCAGAAAGGGAAAAAGCTACAGTATAAACGGAAGAACGGGCGAAGGTAAAAGCACTTTTGTAAAGCTTCTTTTCGGTCTGTGGAAGCCTGATAATGGCGAAATAACTATTGACGGCGTGAAATGTTCGGATATAAACATTGATAGTATAGGTGATAATGTTGCATATGTTTCTTCTTCGCCAGTGTTCCTTAATGATACTATATACAATAATCTGACCATGTTCAATAAGACAGTCACTTCTGATGAGGCATGGAACGTTCTTAAAAAAGTTGGTCTTTACGATGAGGTCGATTCTTTGGAGAACAAAATGGACAATGTTGTTGGTGATGGTGGAATGGCACTTTCCACCGGTCAGAGACAGAGGTTATCTATCGCACGGGCAATGCTGACGGATAAGAAGATAATTATTCTTGATGAGCCTACATCTGCTCTTGATACAGAGACAGGCAAAAAAGTTATCGAAAACGTTCAGGAGTGTTTCAAGGATAAGATGCTCATAATTATTTCGCATGACCAGGAGATATACGATAGACTCGATGAGAAACTTACCCTGAAAAACGGCAGGATGCTTTTGGATAAAAAGGCTTGAGAACGATGTTTTCAAGCCTTGTATTTTATCCGTGACCGTGGGAAATCCCCATTAAGCTGCGGTAATGGCAAAAGCTTGCTGCTGCGGACGAAATTTGTTTAACTGTTGACATTCAGGCGTAAGTGTATTATAATTTAATAAATGATTGAAATAATAGCTTCAAGAACGAGACGAAAGGGAACGGAGGGCATATGAAAAAGTACTCAGCATTGATACTTTGCAGTTTAATTACTCTGTCAGGCTGCGGTCAGCAGGAGACAGAAAAGGTTCAGGTTTGTGAGTATCAGAAACAGCAGATCAATGACGTTTTTTATCAGGACGGAACTATTTCTCCGGCAGATAAGCCGCTGAATATCGAAACTCAGCTTGTGGGCAGCCGTGTAAAAGAGGTATTCGTCAGCACAGGCGACAGCGTAAAAGCCGGTGACGTGATATGCTTGCTTGATACATCTGATATAAGCGAGCAGATCGAGGAACTGGAAAATGCTGCAAAGTCCGCAGAAGAAAGCCAGAACTCAGCAGTTGCACAGGCGGAGAAGAACCTGGAATTCGCAAAGACTTCTATGGACAACGAGACAAGGAAGATACAGTCTCAGATAGACTCAGCCATACGCTCACGGGACAGCATAAGTGAACAGATAGACAGCCTGAAAGGAAAACGTGACGATGCGTCAGCACAGGCTGACTCGCTCTATGACCAGATAAGCGGTGCATCTGACCCGGAGGAGATCGCTGCACTTACAGCCGAGTACAACGCACAGCTTGCAATGTCTGAGCAGTATGACCAGCAGATAAGTCAGTATGAGCAGAACCTCGCCTCTGCGGACAGCCAGATCGAAAACCTTGAAATAGAACTGGAAATGAAACAGAGTCAGTGCAGCCACAATATTGAAACTGCGGAAGCTGACCTGAATGAGAAGAAAAAACAGCAGCCTGACAGTACCCGGAAAAAACTGGAGCAGCTTAAAGAAAAACTGGAGCAGGCTGAGGTGAAGTCGCCTGCTGACGGCATTATCACCGCTGTCAACGTTTCCGCCGGACAGTACTGCGAAAGCGGAGTAGTGGCAGGCGTGCGCACCGAAAAACTGGCTGTAGACCTTAGTATCCCTGATAAGTATATCCTGCTTGTGAACGTGGGCGATAAGGTAAGCTTCAAAACAGGCGCACTCAATGAGAAGGAGTACACCGGCGAAGTTACCGAAGTCAGCGAAATAAAGGAAAACGACGGCTACAGTGTTTCGGTAAGCTTCGATGCTGACGAGGATATCCTCTGCGGAATGACTGCAAATGTCACATTCACTGCCGAGACTCTTGACTGCTTCAGCGTGCCGGACAGTGCGGTCATCAACAGTATTGACGGCGTGACCAGCGTTTATGTTGCTGAAAGTAACGGCGACGGCAGCTACTACGTTGACGAAAAAAATATTGAGACAGGCATCTCGAACGGCGTTTACACTCAGATACTTAAAGCAGATATTTCTGAGGGTGAACTCATTATCACCGATCCCCAGGACTGTCACCCAGGTATGAAGGTCGAACTGGAGGAGGGGACAAAGTAATGGCTTTTCTGGAAACCATTATGGGCGCACTCGACAGCCTTTGGTCAAAGAAAGTCCGCACGCTGCTGACTATGCTGGGCTTTGCCATCGGAATTGCGATAGTTACGATAGTGCTTTCTGTGGGCAGCTTTTCCAGCCAGGTCATACGCCTTTACTATTCCGGTATCAGCGAGTGCAAATACATCAATGTTTCTGCGACTGAAAAGAAAAACCGTGAAGTTCCGGTAAATTTTCCGAAGGATCTGTGCTATGAGTTTAACTCTCAGCTTCCGGATTATATCTACGGCATCAGCTTCACCTCCGACACAAGTCATCTTGCATCTGCCAAGGTAGGAAAAGTTTCATGTGATACGGTCCTGAACGGCGTTTCGGCAGTTTCCGAAAAAATCAACCAGGTGAAAATGGTTGGCGGACGGTTCATTTCTGATGAGGACTGCAACAAGCTTATGAATACCGTAGTCATTCCCGATGAACTGGGAAAAAAGCTGTTCGGTGATGCTGAAAACAGTCTGGGAAAGGAGATAGTTCTGAAATGTGACTCCGGCGAGATCTTCACCTGCGCAGTTACAGGTATTTACAAGACTTTCCGTTCTCCCGGAGAAACAGTGGCATACAATCTGTACCTGCCGTACACTTTTATAAACGACATATTCGGCGTGATGAACGAAAGTGAAATGCCTGCGCTGAAAGTCGCCTACAAGGAGGGTTCTTTTGTCGGCGGGAATCCGGTAACTGATATCTACTACTTCTTCTCTGCAAAAATGCCGCAGGCAGATGTGGCAGTATACATGGATTCCTCAATTGACCAGGGAACGGAGCAAATGATAACTCTGGTAACAGTTCTGTTCATTTTCGTGTCGCTTATAATATTCCTTGTCAGCGGCATGGGTCTTACCAACACCCTGATGATAAGCGTATCCGAGCGAACCCCTGAGATAGGCATAAAAAAAGCACTGGGCGCTCCTGACAAGGTTATTCGCTCGCAGTTCGTCATGGAGGCGTTCATAATCTGCTTTTTTGCCTGTATCCTGGGAATTGCCCTGGGAGCAGCAAGCAATGTGCTGCTGAAAAGCAATATCGAGGAGCTTTTGTCCATGCTCCTCGATGAGAAGTACAGCTACATTATCGCAAATGCAGATATCCCCCTGAAAACCAGCGCCAGTTCATCAATATACATGATGATAGCTTCGCTTATTATGGGACGTATTTTCGGCGGATATCCGGCAAAAAAAGCAATGCGTATGCAGCCGGTAGATGCACTTAGATTTGAATAAGCGGGGGAATATGATGAAGATAAAAAGTAAAACAAGAAACATAATAATCGCAGTTTCCGCCATTCTGATAACCGCTGTACTGACCGTAAGTCTCTATGTTATGACGTTTACCACACGGCAAACTGAACCGCCGCTGACTTTTACAGTAACAAGGCGTGATGTGCAGAATACCATAGGTGCTGCCGGGGAAGTGGTGTTCCTGACGAGTACTCCGGTGTTTTCACTGGAAAAGTACCCGGTCAGCAAGATATATGTCAAGAACGGCGACATTGTAAAAGCCGGCGACAAGCTTATGACTTACTCCTCAGCAGAACTTGATTCTCAGATAGAATCAAGCCGTGAAAAGCTGCTGGAGGAGGAGCAGAAAGCTTCGTCAGCATCAAGCGCAAGTGCCGGTGAAAACCAGACCGAAAACTTGCAGATGATGCTGGGTATCGCCCGTAAACAGTACGAAAATGCCGGCGCTGCACTTGATGAACTGAAAGAAAAACTGGATAGTCTTAATGCGGAATATGATGATTGTGTCGCTTTGAGAGATCAGTACTGCGATGAGATGAATTCTGCTGAGGACGAGACTGAGTATGCAAGATGTTCTCTGAACTACCAGGAATACAGCCGGAAAACTGAAACACTTTCCCAGAAGATTGAGAGTACAAAACAGCTTGTGACCAGTTCGGAAACTACCCTGGAACAGCTTGGGTTCAGCGTGGAAGATGCCCGGCTTCAGCTTGAAAAGGGCGACCAGATGACCCAGATCCAGAAGGCGGCAGACGAACTTGCCCAGTCTGCGCTTCAGGCAAGCCGTGACAGCCTTGCACTCCTTGAAAAAAAGCGTGAGGAACTTACAGTTTACGCAGAAACATCGGGCATTGTAACAAATTGTGCGGCTGATCCGGGAATGGTGCGGTTCAATCAGCCGGTCATGAGTATATCCCCGGAAAATGACTTGGGGCTACGCCTTAGCATTACCGCCGACAAGAGCGCTGAACTCAAACCCGGCATGAAAGTTCTGCTGACAACTGACGCATCTGACGACATTACGGCTGATGCGGTCATAACTGACATCGACTCCTTCGACAACGGAAATGTGTACGTTTACGGCAGGATAGATAAGCAGTACCAGGAACAGTTCCGCTATGGCATGAATGTTTATGGAATAATCGTTACCGATGAACTAAGGGACTGGCTGGCTGTGCCTTATGAGTCAATAATAACAAAGGACGACGGCGAGTACGTTGCAGGATATGTTGACGGCGAGATGAAGCTTCTGAAAGTTACAAGGGATATGGAAGCCGGTTACTATATCGCCGTTTCTTCCGATGAACTTGCCGAGAATACTGTTATCCTCCTGAATAGCGATGACTATGAGGTGACGCAATGAATATAGCAGAACTATTCAAGAACGCCGTCATCGACCTGCTTGCCAATAAAAAGCGGACGTTTCTGACAATGCTTGGCATCGTGGTGAGCATAAATGCAGCAATAATTATCCACGTTGCCGGCGAAACGCTCAGTAATTCACTTGAAAAGAGCATCACGGGCAGTTTCGGTGACGATGGAATGATAGTGAGCGTGGAACGGGACGAAAATGCACCAAGCAGCAGCGACAAACAACCTGACAGCATGGAGATAACCAACGAGATAGCTGAGGCATTTGAGCAGAAGTTCCATGATAATGTGTCGATAATCTACGACATTTCAGAAGCGCCGGCGGATATGACCGTTGATCCGGAGCATACTGCAAGTCTTGTGCTTAGCGGCGTGAACGCTGATGCGCAGTTGATATATGAGAAAAAGATCGACTTCGGACGTTTCATAACCGATAAGGACTGTGAAGCAGTCAAGAATGTTATAGTAATTTCCCAGACTGCCGCAGACCTTTGTTTCGGAGATGAGGAGGCTGTCGGACAGAATGTTTATGTCCGTGATAATAACGGCATTTCGGAGCAGTATACGGTAGTCGGCGTTTATCATGAGGACGAACTGCCGTTTGGCGTAAGAGTGGCGCAGTTTGCTCGCCCTACATTAGGATTTATCCCGTATACCACGTTCCGCCAGTCTTACCCGAATTACGGAAACAAGCAATTCAAGCAGTTGTTCAGCCTTTCAAACTTAGCTGACAAAAAGGTTTTTAAAGAGCAGACACTCAGCTTTTTCCGCTCACATATTATCGAGGAAAATGGCTGGAAACTTGATGCTTTCTATATGTCAGACGAGGTAAAAAGTTTCACGGATATCATCACCCTTCTGACATATGTTATAACAATTATCGCCGTCCTTGCAATGATAATCGGCGGAATCGGTATTATGAACGTTATGTTGGTGAGCATCAACGAGCGTATTCGTGAGATCGGAGTAAAAAAAGCCGTTGGCGCAGGCAACTCACAGATCATTGCGGAGTTTCTTACTGAGTCGGTACTTCTGTCAGCTTCCGGAGCAGTTATCGGAGTTGTCACGGGTCTGATATCCGCACTTAATATTGCGGACATTATAGTAATAATCTGCAATGTGAAACGAATCCAGAACGTCGAGGTGGTTTTCTCCGTTCCCTATAAAATAATCTTCTTCGCAATCATATTCAGTATCATTACCGGTGTTGTGTTCGGAATTTTCCCGGCGCTCAAGGCAGGTAAAATGAATGTGGTCGATGCGCTCAGAGATGAATGATAAAGCAATAGAACCCCTGATAAGGCGTGTTAACATTTACCTTAAATGGTAGATGTTTGGGCGTATATCAGGGGCTTTTTTAATTCTTTGTAAAAGCAAGTATGCGGATTTAATGAGATCAACTGCTTGAGATAAAAAACCGGACTTCCGAAAAAGTCCGATTTTACGATATATAACATGGTGCCGCTGACCGGGGTCGAACCGGTACGGATTTTACTCCGAGGGATTTTAAGTCCCTTGTGTCTGCCTATTCCACCACAGCGGCATTTTTACCATATTATTATACCACTTATGCTTGCATTTGTCAAGACTATTTTCAAAAAAATCCGCAGGCAAAAAAACCGCCCGGAAGTCCAGGCGGTTTATTGGCAATATTTGTTCAGTTGTTGATAACTGGCAGGTCTTTCTGGGGAATAAGGTTTGCATCGACCTGCTGGATAATGAAAGCGTCATTTACGGTAACATCGCCGTCAGCGTCCACATCAGCATTTGCGAAAGCGTCCGGTTCGAGGGCGTATTTCTCATGGTTTGCGGCGTACTGGAGAACTGTTACTACGTCCGCAACACTGATACTTCCGCTAAGGTCAGCGTCGCCCAGGTAAGGCTCATTTCCGGAAGCGGTGACTGTAGTAGTCGTGGTAGTATCGGTAGTGGTGACTTCGGTGGAAGTGGTAGTTTCAGGCGCTCTCTCAGCAGCGAAAACAATGTAGCTTACCACGTTGTAGGAGTAGCCGTTTCCGCCCAGGGTAACTTCACTTCCCTTGTCCACGTTCAAGGCGTAAAGGTCGAAAGTTACGTCATTGGAGGAGGTCACGCTTTCGCCGGTTTTGGAGTAGCTTCCCAGCCACTCAGGAACTTCCGGCATACGGCTGTCAAGTGCCACGAAAAGGGTGATATCCTCAGCGGCGGTAAACTGTGCTGCATTGCCGGTAAATGCCTTAGCACCGCAGCTTGTGAGAAGCTGTTCAGCGCCGGAGAGAGTGTCGGGAAGTGAAGCGATAGTAAATGCTCTGTCTCCGAAGATCGGTGAGCCAACTGCCGCATTGAAAGCGGGCTTCCAGTAAGGCGCACCAGCATCAGCAGCGGCGGTTATCCCGGTCATAAGCTTGCCGCTGAGGGGAACGTAATCCCTGCCGAAGGAGAAACTGTCAATGTTCATCAGGTAGCCCTCACCGCCGGTAAATTGCAGGTAGACCGTATGCTTTCCGGTGATATCAGGGATATTGGCGGAAATGCTCTGCCAGTCGTTCCAGCCGTTTGAGCCGCTGAATGTAAGGGATGCAGCCGGTTCGCCGGTGATAGCGTCCAGGAAGATATTGATGCCGGAGGGATTTCCGGTGATATTGGCTGTAAAACTCTTAGCGCCGTTTTCAAAGTCCAGGTTCTTGAAAGCGATAAAGTCGCCGGACTCGATGTATGCAACATGAGTTTCGCCCTCGCCCTCCTGATTCCTTGTGCCGGATTCGCTGTCGCAGTCCTCAGCTTCAAAGGTATCGAAAGCGCTTCTGGCAGGGGAATCCTCGATAACGACTGTATCGCCTGCAAGTTCATTCAGGTACAGTTCAACGTTGGTGTAGTCGTCCGGGGAAAGGCTGACTATACTGCCGTCGCTGGCATTATTCGGGTCAAGACCGTGAGCGTTCTCCCACTCATCCGGCATACCGTCGTGGTCTGTATCAGCAGGAGCGCTGCCGCCCTTGAAATTGGTGCTGTTGGGATAGCCGCCAACGTCGTTCTGGCTGTCGATAATTCCCTTCAAGCCGTCCTTTGAGCCGGTGTAGGTGTAAGTGCCGCTGGTTACTTCCTTGTGGTAGCGTGAGTCGATGTAGTCCAGCTTCGGCACATTAGCGCCTGCGCCGGTGGAATTGTTTATAACGCTCTGATAGGCGGATTCTGCGGATTCAAGGGTGATATAGTTCGGGAAAAATGCGCTGTTGCTGCGGACATCACTGGCAGTGGAATTCTTGCCGCCGCTGACAGCCTTGCCCTTAGCCCAGGCATCGTCGGAAGCTTTGAGAAGCTGGTTTCCGGAGGAATCGGTCATTATGTTTCCGCTGACGTACATTTTCTGCATATCCGAGGTATTCAGTTCATTGCCGTCCAGGGAAACGACGTGCAGGGAGGTATTCGACACAGCACCGCCCTTGTAGTAGTTATTGACGAAATTCAGCCTGCGGACACCGCCGTCAGTGGTGCGGTCACGCCAGTTGTATACCACGTTGTTGGAGATGTCCAGAGCGCCGCCGTAGGTAACTCCGTCGTTTTCCATACCGCCGGCGAGGGAGAAGTTTCTGCCGGTATTATTAATAAGGAGATTATGGTGGAATGAGCCGATATTTCCGCTGATAGAGGCAGCAAAGGCGTGGCGCTCCACGTTGCTGCGGTCGTTGGCATCATAGTGAACTGAGTTATTCAGCGACTCACCGATGATATTCCACTGGAAAGTTATAGCTGAAGCGGAACGGCTGGAGAAGCCCTCGTCAGTAGCCCATGAGATAGAGCAGTGGTCGATAATGGTATTGTTACAGCTTGAAAGACCCATACCGCCGTGTGATGAACCGTTCATATCGCCCACACGCACACGCACGTCACGGATAACCACGTCCTCGCTGCCCATAGCGCCGAAGTCGTAGTTTATCAGGGTGATTCCGTCGCCGGGGGCAGTCTGACCGGCAACGTAAACGTCACCGCCGTCCTCAGGTATGCAGAGGGTGGATTTCAGCGCAATAACGCCGCCTACACGGAATACGACTATCCTTGCGCCTTTCTCAACTTCAAGCGCCTGACGGAGCGAACCTTCGCCGGAGTCGTTAAGGTTAGTGACTTCCACGATACGTCCGCCACGTCCGCCACGGGCAAAACGACCGTATCCCTCGGCTGAGGGGAAGGCAAGCCGGTTGAGCCTGAAGGAGTAGACGCTGCCCTTGACAGTTCCGTTTGCGCTCACCTCGTCAACTCGCCAGTAGTAGGTGGGAAGGGAGGAATAGCTGTCGTCCAGGTCAAAATGGGGCTTTGTGACAGTACCCTTGAATTCCGGTGAGGACTTGTCCGCACTGAACACCGCCGCCGGGTCAGTGCCGATGTATACCTCATGCTGAGTCGCACCATTTCCGGCAGTCCAGTTCAGACCATTTTCCGCATCATGGTGGGAAACGCCGTCCGCCGGGGAAATTTTGGATATGGACGCAAATGGACTTGCGCCGTCTATCTCGAAGGCGTTGAGCCATGCGTTATTGACAGCGCCGCCGCCCTCGCCCTGAATGGTTATAGTAACGGAAGTGCCGGAAAATTCCGCATAGGAGCGTCCGGCATCGTCGCTGTTTCGGGGATTTGTGGGGCAGGGGATACCGGTCTGCACTTTAGTGCCGTTCACGGACAGGGAGAGGGTGCTGTTCTGAACGTTGTCCACGCAGGCGTGCCAGCCGGAGAAGGAGTGATTACCGTTTGAAAGTCCGGATATTTCCAGTTTCAGCACACCGCCGTTGTCGCCGCCCTTTATCTTAGCGCCGTCCATAGTCAGTTGAGGAGTAGTGCCGTCGTAGAACTGAAGCTTCTTATTGTTCACCACGTCCACGCTTTCGCCAACGCTGCTGCCCATACTCAGCTTGAATGTCATGCCGCTGAGGGAGTAGTCGCTGCCGGTAAATACCCAGTTATTGGCAGTTTTTGAGAGGGAAGCCTTTCTGCCGTCGTTTTTATTGATGTCGATAACATACCGGCTGAGAGAGGAAGCAGCCGATGCGGTGAGGAAAGTTTCCGGAAGGCTTATCCGTGGAACTGTTGTGCCGCAGCAAAGTGCCGCAGCTAAAATTGACGCAGCAGCCCTCCTGTAGATGTTTTTCTTCATAACATAACTCCTTTTTTAAATAGTATATATCGAACCTGTCCACATAGGGTGAATGTACGGATTTTCAGGCATAATTTTGTCGGTGGCAAGGCAAAAATCCGCAGACGGGCTGTCGCCCTTCAAGGATTTTTAACGCAGTCACCGGCAAAATTTGACGAAAAGACGTGCATGAATCCCTATGTGGACAGGTTCTAATACCATATGGTGAATAACCTACAAAAATTCACCACGCTTTACATATAAATTATACCATTTGTTCCCTGATATGTCAATATAAAATATCCGTCCATAATCTATACATAATTATACAAATCGGTACTGCTGAAAAAGGTGAAGAAAAGTGTACAAAAAATACTATTGTACACATATATTTCCGGGTATATGAGAAGTGTATATAATTAAATAAAAAAACTTGCAAAAGTACTGGAAATTTAATGTAGAGTGTGTTATAATTGTTTTGATTGGGTTTGTTGCAATGGTGCAACGACCGCAATGTTGATACTATTTCTGCATATGCAGACTTATTTTGAGGAGGCTTGTACATGAAAAAAGTGCAACTGACAGAAACTGTTCTCCGTGACGCTCAGCAGTCGCTGATCGCTACGAGAATGCCCTATGCCGACTATGAGGGTATCCTCTCTGAAATGGATAAAGCCGGCTACTATTCAATCGAGTGCTGGGGCGGCGCTACCTTCGACTCATGTCTTCGCTACCTGAACGAAGATCCCTGGGAGAGACTGCGCAATCTCAGAAAGAACCTGCCTAATACACGTCTTCAGATGCTTCTGAGAGGTCAGAACCTCTTAGGTTATAAGCACTACCACGACGACGTTGTTGAGAAGTTCATCGAGCTGTCTATCAAGAACGGCATCGACGTTATCAGGATCTTCGACGCTCTCAACGATTTCAGAAATATAAAGACTGCCCTGGAAGCTACCCAGAAATACGCTAAGGAGCGAACTATCGCTTCCGGCTGTATCTCCTATACCCAGAGCCCTGTACATACCGTTGACAAGTACATCGAGATGTGCAAGGAACTGAAAACTATGGGATTCCAGACTATCTGCCTTAAAGATATGGCTGGTACTATGTCTCCCTACGAGGCTGAGCATCTCATCAAGGGCATCAAGGACGCTATCGGTGATATGACCCTTATCCTCCATACCCACTGCACTACAGGTATGGCTTACATGACTCTCACTAAGGCTATCGAGTCCGGCATCGACGTTATCGACTGCGCCGCTTCAGCTTTCTCCGGCGGTACTTCCCAGCCTTCCACTGAGACTATGTTCTACGCCCTCCAGCAGTACGGCATCGACTGCGGTCTGGACGAGAAGGTCATAAACACCGTAAACGATTTCTTCAAGCCCTTAAAGCAGAAGTACATCGACAACGGTCAGCTTAACCCCAAGAGCATGGGTACTGACGCTCAGGCATTGGTATACAAAGTTCCCGGCGGTATGCTCTCAAATATGATCGCTAACCTGACTGATATGCACGCTATGGATAAGTTCGACGCTGCACTGGCTGAGATCCCCAAGGTAAGAGAAGACCTGGGCTTCCCTCCGCTGGTTACTCCTCTGTCTCAGATGGTCGGAAACCAGGCTGTTACAAACGTTCTTATTGGTGAGAGATACAAGAATATTTCCAAGGAAGTAAAGAACTACATCAAGGGCGAATATGGTATCGCTCCCGGTCAGATAAGCCCTGAACTGCTCGTTAAGATACTCGGTGAGGACGGCAAGCCCGTTGACTGCCGTGAGGAGGACTCCAAGCGTACAGGTCAGGAGTTCGCTGACGCTAAGGAAGCTCTCGGTGACCTCTGCCGCTGCGAGGAGGATATCATGAGCTATATCTGCTACCCCGATCAGACCCTCAAGTTCCTCAAGAACCGCAAGGCTCAGGAGGAGAACGAGGCTGTCTATACGATCGAGGCTATGTAAGGAGGCGGCATTATGCTTAGTACTGCTGTTTTTCTGGCTGCCCAGACAAGCGGTGAACCTATGGATATAGGCGATGCTGCTGTTACTGCCATATTCGGCTACTGCGTGGTATTCGTGGGACTTATTATCCTCATGGGTCTGCTTTACGCTACCGGCGCTTACTTCAAGAGCAAGGACGCTAAGGCTGCCGCTGCTGCAAAGTCTGCTCTGGAGAATACCGCCAAGAAGGTGGAGGAGAATCCCCTTAAAGTCATCACTTCCGAGCCTGCGAAAGCCCCCGGTTCTGCCGGTCATGTAAAGCTTTACAACGTTCCCGACAAGGAAGCTGCTATGATAATGGCTATCGTTGCCGACAAAATGCAGAAGCCTATCAATGAACTGCACTTCATTTCCATTAAGGAGGTCAAATAATCATGAAGTATAAAGTTACTCTTAACGGCA
>CAMOEP010000004.1 GCA_946612185.1 uncultured Ruminococcus sp. | reverse complement strand
ATTTTTCGGCAGATTGTGCATAAATTTCGCAGGCATACTGACGTATGTCAAAAAATTTATGTGCAAGATGCCGGAAAATATGCAAGTATATGCGCTGCAAAGCCGTCAGGCGGTCTTTGTGCGGTGTTGCCTTAAGTGTTCCGTGGAGGAAATGCCCAGCGGATATGCTGATACACTGATGAATTGCAGCCCTGCCTGGACTTTGCCCGTGGTCATCGTCGCCGGCATCGCACTCGCCATGCTGAACCATTCCATTACTGCTAAGCTGTTTAAGTTTGAGAGGTAAATATATACTGTCAGTTCGCATTTTCTTGCCGAAGAAAGCGTCTGAACGGGATACTGTTTTTTCGCAGTATACTGCCGTTTGTTCCAATTTTCAGACAAATTGGCTGACCATTTAGTACAAAAATAACACATTTAAGCCGTCCACTCTTGGGCGGCTTTTTCGCTTTTATGCCTTGAATTATTTGTTAGCATATGCTATAATATTAATATAGTTTGCAAATACTAACATCTAAAACAGGAGGTACTATAATGCCAGCAGTAGAATTCAAGGACGTAGTTAAGATCTACGGTAAAGGCGAGGGAAAACAGGTGGCGGTGGATCACGTCAGCTTCACTATCGAACAGGGTGAATTCGTCGTGATACTCGGTCAGTCCGGCGCTGGAAAGTCAACTGTTCTCAATATGCTGGGCGGTATGGACGTTCCTACCGAGGGTAAGGTTTTCGTGGACGGCAAGGAGATCTCCTCCTACAACGACCGCCAGCTTTCAGATTACCGGGGCGATACTATCGGCTTCATTTTCCAGTTCTACAACCTTTTGCCCGGTCTTACCGCTTATGAAAACGTTGCTCTGGTCAAGGATATCAAAAAGTCCGCACTCAGCCCAGACGATATGCTGGAACGTGTGGGACTTGCCGACCAGAAAAATAAGTTTCCCACCCAGATGTCAGGCGGTCAGCAGCAGAGAGTTTCTATCGCACGAGCCCTCGCCAAAGACCCTAAAATCATCCTGGGCGACGAGCCTACCGGTGCGCTGGACTCGGAAACAGGTAAGATAGTTATCGACCTGCTCCAGAAGCTTTCTACAGAAAACGGTAATACCGTCATTCTCGTTACCCACAATGCGGACATTGCAAAGTGCGCTAACCGTATTATACATATGAGAAACGGTAAGATAAAGTCCATTAAAACCAATGACACTCCCCTGTCTGCAAATGATATAGAATGGTGAGGTGACGTAAATGCTCAGAAGAAAAATGCTCAGAGACATCAAGGCAAACTTCGCTCAGTTCTTCTCGATCATGCTCCTGTCGCTTATCGCTATGTGGTGCTATACCGGCTTTCAGGCAAATGTGGTGGGCGGAAATAAGGCAAGGGAAACCTTTGAAAGAGACTGTGCTTTCGCTGACGGCTGGATATACGGCGCAGGTTTCGGTGACGATCAGCTTCGGAAAATCAAGGATATCAACGGCATCAATAAAGCTCAGCTCAGGACGGAGGTTCTCGGAAAAGCTGATGAGAAATTCAACACCGCTGAGATGTACTGCTATTTCCAGGACTGCGCCCAGGTGACTATCCCACAGACTGTCGCCGGTGCTGACTTCGACCCCGATGACCCGGACGGATTGTGGCTGTTCAGCCGCTTTGCCGAGACATGGGATATCAAGGTGGGCGACAAGTTCACCGTTCATGTTATGGGGCTTGACATTGAGAAAGAAGTCAAGGGTCTTATCGTCACTCCGGAATACGAATTCGCCTGCGCTTCTACGGATACCGATTCCGATTTCCATAATATCGGCTTTGCCTATTTATCCGCAAAAGTCCTCCCGGAGGAAATGCGCATCAGCAACGAAATAATATTCACCTGCGACGGCAAGTCACTCAGCTATGAGGACAGCATCGCCACGGCACTGGACAATGACTACGCCTACCTTGCGGACAGAAACAGCATCCGTGGCTGGTATCAGCTTTCCGACGAACTTTCCCAGCATGACAGCTTTTCATACATCTTCTCGTTCGTGTTCGTGGCTATCGCCCTGCTGGTAATCATCACCACAATGAAGCGCATGATCGCTCAGCAGCGCACTCAGATCGGTACGCTCAACGCTCTGGGTATGAAGAAAAGCAAGATACTTACCCACTACCTCAGCTACAGCTTCTTCCTGTCCGTAATCGGCTGCGCTTTGGGTATAGTTCTGGGTATATTCACTTTCGGTAAACTTATGGTGGATATGTTCAGCCAGTTCTACACCATTCCCGGCTGGCAGCCCGGTTTCAGCTACAAGAGTATCATCGTTGCGGCGGTGCTGGTACTGATATGCACCTCCACTTCATACCTTAGCTGCAAGCAGATACTAAAGATACACCCATCGGAGGCGCTCCGCCCTGCTGCCGCAAAAACCGCAAAGCCCTGCATTTTCGAGAAACTCCCCTTCTGGGATAAACTCAGCTTCAATGCAAGATATAACCTCCGTGACATCTCACGCTCCAAAATGCGTGCGTTCATGGGAATTTTCGGCACTTGCATGGGTATGATGATAATGGAACTGGGGCTGGGTGCGTATGATACCGTTGACTACGTTCGTGACTGGTATTTCCACGATATCCAGAACTATGAGTATCAGGTGATACTCAGCGATAGCTGCTCGCCGGAACAGGCGGAGGAACTAAAAAACGATACCTCCGGCGAACTTGTAGCAATGAGTGCTGTGTCTATCGCCGCCAAAGACCACCCTACCTCCGACGGCATCATAAGCTGCAAATTAGCCGTTACCGAGAGCGAGGGACTTTACTGCGTGTCCGACACGGAACTGAATACCACGCCTATTCCGGAGGGAACAGTGGCTCTAACTATGAAACAGGCAAAAAAACTTGGACTTTCTGTAGGTGATATGGTTTACTGGAAAACCGCCTCCGGAAGCAAGTGGAATGAGAGCAAGATAGGTCTTATCTCCCGTCACCCAAATATCACCGGTATAACTATGCTCCGGGAGGACTTCGAGGCTGCCGGCGAAACCTTCCGCCCGGTAATGCTCGTGTCTAAGGAAAACTGCGACAATGCCGCTGACAGGAACTATGTTTCAGCAGTTCACAGCATGAAAGACCTTATCGCCGCTTTCGATAAAATGATGGAGATAATGAACCTGCTGGTTTACTTCATGGTGATATTCTCCGTTCTGCTTATCGTGATAGTTCTCTATAATTCGGGGAATCTGTCGTTCAACGAGCGAGAGAAAGAGTTCGCTACACTGAAAGTTCTCGGATTCAGAAGCAGCGCTATCCGCAGACTTCTTTCCACCCAGAATCTCTGGCTGTCTATCGTCGGAGTTATCTGCGGTCTGCCTCTGGGACGTGTGCCGCTTCAGGCTATGATGGACTCAAACGGCGACGCAATCGACTGGCCCTGCTATATTGCGCCCTCTACGTTCCTTATCGCCGCCATTTTCGTTATGGCTGTGTCCGTCCTGGTAAGCTTCCTTTTCTCCCGCCGCATCAAGCGCATTGATATGGTGGAAGTGCTGAAAGGTATGGAATGATCGCCTTTTCAATGCGCAAAAATACTGCCCCGAAGCGGTAACTCCCAGACCGTTCCGGGGTATTTTTATGGGCAATGTTTACACCTTGGTGTATTGTAACAAAATATCGTGCAAACTCTTGAAATCTTCCTGCAAATAAGTTATAATACTACTATACATTATCTGCATCTGCCAAAAAAGGAGGTCTATATGAAAAAGATACTCTGCACGGCGCTGTCGCTGCTGACGGCTGCTTCAACGCTCCCGGTACTGCCGGCTTCTGCGGAAACTGCTCCCCTTGCCGACAGCGGTATCGACTACTCAGAATACGTTGGCACACTCTCGCAGCCTGCCTGCGGCTACACTTCTACCGTATGGGTCAACTGCAAGCCCGGTGATACACCAGTCCTCGACCCAAAGGGTGATATCGTCCTTTTCTTCGTGGATATCGGCGCTTTCTCCTCCGGCATGAACGGCACGACCGACGAAAGCGGCAATTACACCCCCGGCACTGACTTCGACCTTGACGAAACTTTCTTCAATTCCTGGCTGAGAACTCTTGACAATGCCCGGAATAACGGCTGTATGGTCGCCTTCAGATTCCGCTATGATGCCAATGGTCACGACGACCCCGAACCTACATCTTTTGAACAGGTACTCAGCCACATTTCCCAGATAAAGAATAGCCATATCCTTGACGATAACGCCGATATACTGGCGTTTGTGGAGTCTGGCTTCGTGGGAAAATGGGGCGAGCAGCACGGCGGAAAGTATACCACCCCTGACTACAAGGCTAAGCTGCTTGATGCCATGCTGGACTGCGTTCCGGCAACCGTTCCCGTAACTGTGCGCACTCCCGATACCTTTGCTGCCTGGGCTGGTATCGAGCGCTCTCAGCTTGGCAACTTCGACAACGCCGATTCCGACAATGACACCGCAGCCCTTCGCTATCTCTCAAAGCGTGTGGGACTTTACAACGACGGCTACATGGGCAGCGACTCCGACCTCGGCACTTACGCAAACCGTCAGGCGGAAACCGACTGGCTAAACTACGTCACCACTGACACCTACTTCGGCGGCGAGTTCTCCGGAAATCTGGAATGGGCGCAGAAATTCGACACCTATCTCCCGGAAAACGCCGTCCCTGAAATGTACAAGACTCATCTCAGCTACATAAACAGCAACATCTTCCAGCTTTACAAGGACTACACCTTTGGCGGGAGCTGTGACGTTCCCGGCGTGGATAACTCCGCTTACTACGGGCAGAACGTGTTCCAGTTCATTCGTGATCATCTGGGCTACCGCTTCGTCCTCAGAGACAGTGACCTGACTGCAAATGCGGTACAGGGCGGACAGGTAAAGGTGAAGTTCACCACTGAAAATACCGGATTTGCCAACCCTATCCCAAAGGTCAACGCCCAAGCGATACTCGAAAAGGACGGCACTTATATCGCCGCTCCCGTGGACATAAACTGCAATAACTGGCGCTCCTGCTCCAGAAATGAGGAGGAACTCGACCTACAGCTTCCCGGCAGTATCGCTCCCGGAGACTGGAACATCTACCTCAAACTTTCCATGGGAAATAACGGAGTTGGCGACGTGAGCAAGCGCTCGGTGCAGTTTGCCAATAACGACGTTTACTCCTCCGCACTGGGCGCAAATTACCTGGGAACTGTCACCGTTTCCGAGGCTGACGTTCATACCGCTGACAACTTCTTCCGGGAAGTTGGTTCAGCGGAGGGAAGCAGCGACTACTTCACCATGAACAGCCAGATAATAGTTGACGGCAAGGACTCTTTCCCCGGTGAATGGTCGGAAGATGACGTTATTGCGTCAAAGGACGGTGCTGACCTGTCTCTGCGTGCAGATGACGAGTACATTTATGTCCGCTCGACCATGCCCGCTGGCGCTGCTGCACCGGTTTACAATCTACAGCTAAAAAATCCCCAGCGTGAGGACGAATATTTCTGGATATACTACGCTTCAAACGGTTTCGTTTACTTCAACCACGACGACCGCTCCGGCTGTCAGTGCAAGTGGGAGGGAAGCACCGTGGAATTCCGCATACCTCTTGGTGAACTTTGGGGATTTGCTCCAGGCGACGCTATTTCCTCCTTGCGTGTATTCCTCCAGGACAGTGGAAACGACTGGAAGCTTATGGGCGATATTACGGCAAGTACCGCAGTTATCCCAAAATCTCTGCGAACCTACACCGCCGGCGGCGATATCAGGCTTTCACCCGGTGCTGACCAGATGCTCCACGTCTTTACACCTGCAAGGAACGTTTCTTTCCAGTGGTGCAAGGACGGCGAACCGATCGTTGGAGCAGCTATGCCGGAGTACACTATCGAAAAGGCGAACGCCGATTCTCTGGGAAAATATAGTGTTATAATAACTGCGCCAAACGGCTCATCTGAGAATGTGGAGGTAGCTAATTTGGTGGAAATAGTGGGAAATTCCGTCAGCAAGGTCGTAGGAGATGCAGACCTTAACGGAAGTATAAGCATATCAGACATCATGCTTATTCTTCAATATTCCGCCAATTCTCAGCGTTACCCGCTGGACAGCGATGCGCTTGCTAATGCTGATGTAAACGGCGACGGAGTAGTTGATTCAAAAGATGCCTACGAAGTACAGCTTCTCGATTCCCAAGCTGCGTCAGCTTGACCACATATCACGTTGACGCTCGCTTACGCTTGCTTACTATTTAAGAAACGGTACTTTTGCCGTCGCTCAACCCGCTTTTCAATGGTACTAAGTTCTGATTTAGAATTACGAAAATGTGATACTTTGTAATTCTATCGGAGAACTTTGTACCAGGCAAAACACGGCTGAACGGCGCAATAGTGCCGTTTTTTCATAGCAGGCGATCAGTACGGATTTCTCCGGTAGAACTAAAAAACTGGAAGTTTACCGAAGTTATTGAATAGAACTTAGTACCATTGAAAACACGGTTGAGCGACGGCAAAATGTTATGTTCTACAAATGCAAGCGAGCCGTCAGGCAAGCGACAACGTGGGTGCGGTCAAGCTGGCTCAGCTTGATCGGTAGGCTGATGGGGTCATGCCCTCTTTGCTCCGGAACTGACGCACAAAACTGGTGTAACTCTCATAGCCGCATTCCTCCGCTACTGCGTTCACCGGCTTATCCGTCCCACGAAGCAGCCCTTTCGCTTTTTCTATGCGCATTTCCGTCAGTTCAGCCATTGGCGACACCCCAAAATACCGCTTGTACATTCTCTGAAAATAACTCCGGCTAACGCTTGCTTTCGCCGCAAGTGTGTCTATAGTGAACTGCCGTTCCGGGGCATTTTTCATGTTCTGGCGTATCTCGCTCATGAGTATGTAAAATGCGGTCAGTTCTGCGGTATCCGTCCGCCGCCCTACCGTCCGTGACTTCCACTTCAAATGCTCCAATGCAGCGCTGATGTTCTGGACGAAGGGTATGTAGTACCTGCCGTAGGTAATGGGCGCTTTGCCGAAAGAAATGGCGATATATCCGAAAAAGTCCTCGCCGCAGCTAAGGTGTGAGATGTAGTAAGCCGTGGGGAAACTCATATTCTCGCTAAGTCGCTC
This sequence comes from uncultured Ruminococcus sp., assembly GCA_946612185.1. Classification (GTDB taxonomy): domain Bacteria; phylum Bacillota; class Clostridia; order Oscillospirales; family Ruminococcaceae; genus Ruminococcus. Next base: position 13,555 of record CAMOEP010000004.1, on the reverse strand, counting down.
CGGTATTCCCTCCGCCCTCAGTGGACGTGGGTTCAGCCTGTCCTTGCGGTCGTGGTCGAACCACGCCATTTCACGCACACGCTTTCCCGGCGCATAACTCAGGTCAGCGGAATCTCCCTCCATTGCCTTGATGCACTCGTCCGTCAGGAATATTCTCAGTCTTGCCCAGCGGTAGTTCAGGTAGGTGTACCGGCTCAGGTTCACAAGAAGCTGACACAGGTCGTCCGATGCCATAAGTGCCGGCAGCATATCACACCCGGAAAACTGCGCAGAATAGCGCTCCTGCATACGATTCCTCCGCCGAAGCAGCGAACTCTCTCTCGGTATACTCCGGCAGCCGCAGGTGCAGCCCTTTCGCAGCCCGTCAGAACGTACTCTCAGCCGCTTGCCGTACTTTCCGGTAATGATGCTGTATAGCCGGTGGAGCGCCTGCGCACCAAGTTCCTCGTCGGACTTCTTCCAGGTGGTTATCATCTGCCCGGAAAGTTCCCCGAAATAGTTGCCGTCATAGCCGGTGACTGCAACCTGTTCCGGAACGTGAACTCCCCCATTTTCCAGCGCCGAAATAAGCACGTCTGCCATTGTGTCATTTCCGCACATCACCGCCTCCGGCATGGGAAGTTCCCCGGAAAGAAGCCTTTGTGCCAGTGAAAAGGCGGAGTTCTTCCAGAAGTCTCCGTATATGCACCAGGACGGCTCAAATGGCAGTTTATGGCGCTTCATTGCGTCCACATACGCTTGCAGACGCTCCTCCGCCGGGATAGTCCCCTCCTGACCGGTGAGGCAGTATATCCGCCGGTAGCCGTGGTCGGTCATGAGATGCTCCGCAAGGCGGCTGAACGCCTCAAAGTCGTGGGATACGGTATTGCTGAAATACCTATGTTCGCCGCTGTCAAGGGTCATTACCGGTCTGCCGGTACTCGTCAGTGCCCGGTCGATAGGCTGTTCCTCGATAGTCCCGGCGAAGTAGTTCCGGTCATAGATAAAGCCGTCAAATCCGCCTGATGCGATAAGATCAGTGATCCGGTTCTCGATCGGCGGACGGTAGCCGGGTTCACCGAATGTGCCTATAACTATTATATTACACTTGCAGAGAAACGCCTGTGATATCATGCCCTGTAGCATCTGCGCAGAGGCTTCCCGGCAGCAGTCAGACATTATCACGCCTATCAATGGTTTTTTCATATCATCACCCCATTTCATTGTAACATATCCCTCACTGATTTTCAAGAGTTTTATTGCATATAATGAACCTTATTATGCAATTATCTGATATACCTCTTTGCGTACATCTCATAAAGTGTACAAATCCGATACTTTTAATTATTGAAAATACCTTCCGCATCTGCTATAATGTTTTCAGTGAAAAAGGAAACGTCCTTTAAGGGAGGAATCAGATATGAACAGTAAACTTTTAGCCGCATTTGCAGCCGCTGCACTCTGCACAGCAGCGATGCCTGCTCCTGTGGCTGCAAACGCCGCAAATGGCGGTACTATGCGCAATATGTCAACTATGGATATCGTTAAGGATATGGGTATCGGAATCAACCTGGGTAATACCTTTGAGTCCTGCGGCGACTGGATCGCTCAGTGGGGCGACGGTACTCCTAACTCCTACGAAACTGCCTGGGGCAGCCCCACCATTACCGAAGGAACTATAAAGGGCTATGCAGACGAAGGATTCGGCGTTCTGCGTGTTCCCGTGGCGTGGTCGAACCTTATGAGCAGCGACGGTAATTATACCATCAGCGACGCTTACAAAGCCCGTGTCCGCCAGGTCATCGACTGGGCGCTTGACGACGGTATGTACGTTATCGTGAACCTCCACTGGGACGGCGGCTGGCTGGAAAACCTCCCCTCTCAGCACGACGAGGTGATGAAGAAGTACTCCGCTATCTGGCAGCAGATCAGCGAGGAATTCAAGGACTACGGCGACAAGCTGATGTTCGAGGCACAGAACGAGGAACTGGGCAACTGGAAAGTTGACGAGAACCAGTGCTACACCTACACCAATGAAGTAAACCAGACTTTCGTCAATATCGTAAGAAATTCCGGCGGTAATAATGAGCAGCGTCACCTGCTTATCTCCGGCTACAACACCGACATCACCAAGACTTGTGATTCCCGCTTTGTGATGCCTGATGACCCTGCCGGAAGATGTGCGCTGTCAGTTCACTATTATACACCTTCGCCTTTCGCTATCCTTGAGGAGGACGCAAGCTGGGCTAAGAACCGCACCACCTGGGGCACTGATTCGGATATTGCTGAACTGAACCGCTACTTCGATATGCTTGCAAATACATATTCAAGCAAGGGAGTGCCGGTGATAATCGGTGAGTACGGCTGTCCCCGCAAGGGCAAGGAGCTGGAGTCTGTCCAGAAGTACCTGTCCTCTGTCTGCGAGGCTGCACTTTCAAGGGACGGCATCTGCCCTGTCCTCTGGGACACCACTGACCTGCACTACGACCGCAAGTCCGGTAAAATGACCGACCAGACCCTCCACGACCAGTTCATCGCTCTGCGTGACAAGTACCGCCCTGCTGAGTCGCTCCCCCCTGTTCCCGCAGCAGGCGATGTTAACGGCGATAATACCATAAATTCCGCTGATCTGGTGGTTCTCTCCAAGTACCTCTTAGGCTGCGGAAGCATTGATGATCCCCAGCTTTGCGATGTCGATCAGGACGGCAAGATCACCGTTTTCGACTTTGCTGAACTTCGTGGACTTGTTGCTCTTTCCCACTAATAAGCTAATTTCCCATCTCTACCATACTTCCCAAAAGACCTGCCCTGGTAAATTGTATCGGGCAGGTTTTTTCATCGCTGCACAATCTATAAAAATGACCTGCTGCGCACCGTTTTGAAATGCACAGCAGGTCGTTTTTTAAGTGTATCAGTTGATGCTCCAGTTTTCAGCGTGCTGGCGGATACCGATGAATCTGCGGTAAACGCCTTCCTGCTTCATAAGTTCCTTATGAGTACCCTTCTGGATAAGTTTGCCGTCCTCGATAACGAGTATCTGGTCGGCATTTTCGATAGTTGCAAGTCGGTGAGCGATGGTGATAATGGTCTTGCCGTGGGTCAGCTCTGAGATAGCGTTCTGGATAAGATGCTCGTTCTCAGGGTCGATACTTGCGGTCGCTTCGTCAAGAATGATGATAGGCGAATCCTTCAGTATCGCTCTGGCAATGGATATTCTCTGCTTCTCACCGCCGGAAAGCGTTCCGCCGCCTTCACCGATAACTGTATCGTATCCCTCAGGCAGCGCCATGATGAAGTCGTGGCAGCACGCCTTTTTCGCTGCGGATATCATATCCTCCTCGGTTGCGTTGGGGTTTCCGAACTTGATATTGTTCCTGATAGTATCATTGAACAGGTACACGTTCTGGAAAACCATTGAGATGTTTTTCAGCAGGCTGTCGCAGGTCATGGTTCTGATGTCGTTGCCGCCTACGGTGATGCTTCCGCTGTTTACATCGTAGAATCTTGCAAGCAGACTGCATATTGTAGTCTTACCTGAACCGGACGGGCCTACGATAGCAGTACTTGTCTTTTCGGGAATGTCAAAGCTTACGTTTTTCAGTATCTTTCTGGTATCGTAGCCGAATTCAACGTTCTTGAAGCTGATATCAAAGTGGTCAAGTGGAATGTCCTTGCCGTCCTTGTCGATCATGTTGTCCTCTTTCAGTGCGTCAAGCTGGTCAAATGCATCGGAGATAACGCCAAGAATATGTGCGCTGTCACTGATAGGCTCAAGGCTTGCAAATATTCCGAAGGAGAAGAATATGAACATGAGCATATAGGAGAAGTCAAGTTTTCCTGCCATGCAGAACAGGCAGGACGCAAGGGCGATGCATACTGTTCCGCATTTGAGAGCGAAAAGGTGGAGGCAGTTGGAGGGAATGAATCCCCACTCAACTTTCAGGTGGATATTCTTGCTGTCGATGATAGCCTTATCCATTGCTGACATTGATGCGCCGCCCTGTCCGAATGACTTTACTACTGAAAGTCCTCTTGCGTACTCCAGTGCTGCGCCGGTAAGGTCTTTGTTCGACTCAGTTTCAACAGGTGCATTCTTTGTACTGTAGTGGGATATCATCAGCAGGAACACGAATGAAAGTGCTGCTGCCGCAATTGCAATAAGTGCTATGGCAGGCTTTACAAACAGCAGGCAAAGTAATATTACCACGAAGTTCAGATAGCCGCCGATAAAGGTATCTGTCATTCTGATACCCATATTTTCAAGGGTATTAAGACCGGTGGTTATTGAGGAGAGGATACTACCGGTATTCTTCTGCTGGAAGTAACCCAGGGATACTCGCTTGAGTGCGTCACCTACGGCTATTCTGTCACGGGCTACAAGCTCATAGCTGATAGTTTCGTGGAATCTTGCCTTGATGTAGTCGAAAAGGAAGCGGAGAAGTACCAGTGCGATAAGTACCACAAGGCTTATCCATATCCACTTCTTATCGAAATCTGTACCGTTCTTCTCCTTTTCCACCAGCATATTTATGGTGTACGCTGCCACCATTACCGGCATTGCTGCGAACCAGTGGGAGAAGAATGAAAATACAAATCCGATATAGAGATTTTTCTTGAAATCTCCGCACCAGTCGATTATACGTTTAAGCGTTCTGAACATTGTTATTACCCTCCTTCTCGGACGATGAAACTGACCAGTTCTTCGCACCGATATGTGTCAGCCACATGGACTTGTAAAGCGGGCTGTTTTCAAGCATTTCCTCCTGAGTACCAGATGCGATTATCTGTCCCTTTTTCAGAAGTACGATATTGTCAGCGCTGCGGATAGTCGAAAGTCTGTGGGCGATAACGAGCAGGGTCTTGCCCTTGGTGAGTGCTGCGATACTCTGCTGTATCTTGTCCTCGTTTTCGGGGTCGGTGAAGGCTGTTGCCTCGTCGAGTATTACGATAGGTGAATTTTTCAGTATCATTCGGGCGATAGCGATACGCTGCTTCTCACCGCCGGAAAGCCGCTTACCTGCTTCACCGGCTGGTGTATCATAGCCCTGGGGCAGTTTCTTGATGAAGTCCTCACACTGGGCTGCACGGGCTGCTTCGATAACCTCCTCGTCAGTTGCGGAAGGATTTCCCAGACGGATATTTTCAAGGATAGATGTTCTGAAAAGGAAGTTATCCTGTGCCACGAAGCTTACCATGTCTGCAAGCTGTGAAAGGGGCATATTCTTTACGTTCACGCCGCCGATAGTGATACTTCCGGAGGATACGTCCCAGAATCTCGCCAGAAGCTTTGCTACAGTGGACTTACCGCCTCCTGACGGGCCTACGACTGCGGTAAAGCTGCCCTGGGGAAGGTCAAGGTCTACACCGTGGAGTACTTCGTCCTTCTCATCGCCTGTGTAGGAGAATCTGATGCCGCTTATCTTCACATCATAGCTGCTTACAGATGCCTTGTTTGCAGGCTCAGGAAGCTCCTCCATTTCAAGGTATGTCTGGAGTTCGTTTACGGTATTTTTAAGCTGACGCATATTCTCGGAGAATACCTCCAGCTTTGCCAGTGAACCTACCATTGACAGTGAGAGCATTACTGCCAGCGCTGCTTCTGCGGCACTTATCTTTCCGCCGTTGCAAAGTGCCAGCGCTACAGGAAGGATTCCCACCATTGTGGAGGGGAAAAGCGCAAAGGCAAGCTTCATTGTTACCCATGTGGAGCTGAGCCACTTGATAACGAACTTCTTATAGTCATTTATCGCACCTGCGTACTTCTCATAGGATACACCCGCTCTGCCGAATGCCTTGATGACCTCGATACCCTCGATGTACTCAACGATAGTACTGTTCATCTGCGCATTTGAACGGTTGTAGATGTCGAAGTTCTCGCCGCTTATCTTGAAGGTGAGTCCCATGCAAACGATAGCTACAGGGAATGTTACCAGTGACGCAAGGGCAAGCCGCCAGTCGATGATGCAAAGGGAGATAATGCTCACGACAGGCACTACGATATGTCCTGCTCCCTCAGGTACCATATGTGCAAGGGGCGGCTCGATGTTGTCTATCTTGTCTACGATGATGTTCTTTATCTCACCGATAGAATGGTTCTGTACTGTTCCAAGAGGAGCGTGCATGAAGCGGTCTGCCACACGCTTTCTCAGTCCGGCAAGTACCTCGAATGCTGCAAGATGAGAAAGTCCTGTGGAAAGACCAAAGCCCAGCACGTTCAGAGCAAAGGCGATAAGTGCCGCCAGACACCAGCCCATTACATAGCTCTTTGTTACATTTCCCTGTACGAATGCGTCGATTATCCTGTACATACAGTAGTACGGGAATATACCACTGGTAACACTTATTATGGATAATACTACCGAGCCGATAAGTGTGGACTTACTGCCCTCGGCGTATCCAAGCATCAAGCCAAACCAGTTTTTTTCATTCTTCATTTGGATTCACCTCAGTCTGAATTGCGTATTTACGGTAATCAAGAGGATTTCTGCCCATTTCCTTGCGGAATGCCATTGAGAACTTGCTTGCACTCTCGTAGCCTACTGCCATTGCTATATCCGCCACCTTCATGGAAGGCTCTGTTTTAAGAAGCGATGCCGCACGGTCAAGCCGGTAATTCTTCATGTAGGAGAATATGGGGCTGCCGTAGACGCTGCTGAAACACTTCTTCAGCGATGTGGGAGCAATGTCGAATTTCCGGGACAGTTCCTCTATCGTGTATGAACGTGTCAGGTCAGATACCATAAGTTCGTGTATTGCGTGTATCTTCTCTATCTGACCTTTGTAGAAATATGGTTTTTCCGTCTTGTATCTGTCTATCTCCAGTGCGTCAAGGTAAAGAAGCAGTTCCAGCACCTTTATCCGGCAGTAGTCCCGCTTTATCTTCGACGGCACATTGTAAAGCTCTGAGAAAATGTGGGTTATCTCAGGCGAGGAGGAGATGACATACGATGTCTTTTCGGCACAGTACTTCCGGGAGATGTCCGACAGCTTTACCCGGAACTCCCTGATGAAGCTGTCAAGTGCTGCCTGCGCCTTGTCAAGTTCAAAGGCTATCGAAAGCCCGTAGTAATGATTCAGGGGGAAACGTGACAAGCCGTGATTGTGCATACCATTGTCTATCCTCAGTTCACCTGCGGACAGACAACAGCAGGCATTATCAGATACCCCCGTTTCTATCCTGCCTTCACGGCAGTGGTCGATGCAAAGTACATTGTCGCCGGGTACAAAGTCCGACCGGCAGCTTTCCATGTGGAAATTATTGTACATGATGTATACCCCGTCAAGAACGTCATAGACGGTCATGATACCCTCGCCTGCCTCAGTAGCAAGGCGCATTATCTTGCATCCGTCCTTCTCGAACACGTCGGTCACGTCGTTGCCGAAGTACATATTTTTCAGGTCAAACGTCATTTTACTGATCCTTTTCTCCTGTCACGCAGAAGCACCTGTCGCAGATGTTGTTGAGCAGTTCATAGTCGTGTGACACGACGATGATTATGCGGTCATCTGCGGCTATCTTTTTCAGCATACTGCTGACGGATTCCATTCTTCTGTAGTCAAGTCCGCTGGAAGGCTCGTCAAATACCAGTATCTTTTTCCCGGACAGTATCGCCGTAGCTACTGCAAGACGCTGTTTCTGACCGCCGGAAAGTGCCATAGGGTGCTTATCCTTGAAGTCAGCCAGGTCAAGAAGGGAGAGGATATGGTCTGCCCTTTCCTCGCTAACGTCCTCCGAGGACATATGGCACTCGTTTGTCACACTGTCAGAGAATAGCTGGTGGTTAACGTCCTGCATCACAAGGAAGCTTTCCTTCCGCCTTGCACGGTCTTTCAGCCGCTTGCCGTCAAGAAGTATCTCGCCGTCGCTTTCCTTGATAAGTCCGCACAGGCATCGGCTGAGGGTACTTTTTCCTGCGCCGTTTTTGCCGATTATGCCGATTATCTCGCCGTATCCGGCGTTCAGGTCAAGCCCGGTGAAAACCTTCTGCTTGCCGTAGCGGAAGCTAAGTCCCCGGACTTCCAGTCCTTTCGGGACATTCTGCTGACCGTGATCTATCCGTGGGATAAGCGCCGTTTTAGTCAGCGTCCGCAGTCCCATTGAGATGCGCTCGCTGTCAGTGAGTGCCGAGAACTGCTCCCGTGTGAACTCCCGGACTACCCTGCCCTTTTCCATATATATCGCCCGGTCGATAAGCTCCATAAGGAAGTATAGCCTATGCTCTGCGATAACTACCGTCTTGCCGTCGGTCTTGCACTTGCGGATAAGCCGTGCAAGAAGCTGTATCGCACCTTCGTCCAGGTTCGCTGTCGGCTCGTCGAGAACGAATATATCCGCTCCCATTGCGTATACCGACGCAAACGCAAGCATCTGCTTCTCGCCGCCGGACATTGAGAATACGCTCCGTCCAAGCATTGAGCTTATGCCGAGTTCCCTGACGGTATCATCAAGACGCTGACGGATAATTGCCGGGTCAGTGCCGGAATTTTCCAGTCCGAACACTATCTCGCTCTCCGCATCGGTATGGAAAAACTGGGACTTGGGATTCTGGAAAACCGAACCCACATGACAGCTAAGCTGATAAAGTTCCGCTTTTGCGGTGTCAAGCCCTGCCACGGTGACTTTTCCTCTGAGTTCTCCGTTTTCTTCAAAGTGCGGTATCAGCCCGTTTATCAGCTTGGTGACTGTAGTCTTGCCGCAGCCGCTTTCGCCGCACAGGAGTACGCACTCTCCTTTTCCGATATTGATGTTAACATGGTCAAGAGTATTCTGACCCTTGACGTAATCAAAGCTTGTGTCCTTTATCTCTATCATTGCCGTCCTCCTCAGCGGATAACCACCGCAAGCACTGTGAACAGTATTCCGGCAGCTATACAGATATAGTCGGCAATGCCGTACTTTATGTCGATTATACTGGTCTTTTCACAGGGATTCTCGATACCTCTGGTGACTGCTGCGGCTGAAAGTTCGTCCGATGTGGCTGCTGCCGACATCATTATGGGAACTATCATGCACTCGAATTTGTCCGCAAACTTTATATTGCGAAGCTTCATAGCATCACGGATATACCCTATCTCCTCCTTTATCGCCGGGAAGTAGCGTATGGAAACTGAAAGGGATATTATGAAACTGTATGGTACTTTCCATTTCAAAAGTGCTGCGGTAAGTTCCCGGACGGAAACGGTCTTCATGATAAGCGTACCCACGATAAGACAGGGCATTGCTTTTCTTGCGTAGGATATGAATATGAAGAATATGCTCACTATCGCTTTCGGTGCAATGGGGAAGATGATGTACTGGAGTATCATGCAGCCAGCGAATACTCCCGCAAGCTTTGCCGCTGAACGGGCTGCGCCGCATATGCACAAAAGCACGAGCAGAAGCCCTATCCACACTATTTCGATAACCGCACTGTTCTGTATGAATATTACCACATTTGCGATGACCAGAAGTATCAGACAGGTTCTTGGGTCAAGCTTCAGCATTACACCATTCCTGCCTTTTCAAAGTGCTTGCGGAACATTATCTTTGAAAGTCCCGAACCGACAAATGCACATATTATTGTGAGGAGTATCATTATCACAAGCATCTTGCCGGTTGCCAGTCCGTCAAGCACTTGTACATAATGCTCGCCCATTCCCTGCTCCCTTATCTGGGTGAGAAAGTCGTTTCTGAAAAGCCATATGGGGAGGGGCGAACCTATCATTCCCACGGAGAAAACAACGTAGGAGAAAAGGTTTCCCACCGTACTTTTGTAGCCTGTGGCTTTTCTGATGATCTCTGCTATGATGCAGGCAGCAAGGAATGTGAGAAGTATCACGATAGTAAATGTTCCTGTTGCGAAGTAAATAAGACCTGTGATAAGTCCCATAAGGGTTATTGCACCGGTTTTCGGCACTTTAGCACAAAGAAGCATATATGGCACGCCTGTGCAAAGTGCGATGAATGCGGGCATCATAAGCCAGATGATAGGGTGTATTCCGCCTGCGACCATAAAGACAAGGTTTATGGCGAAATAGATAGCCGAAAAGATGCCGACTGTTATCAGCTCCTTTCCATTCATTTTACCGGTCGATGTTTTCTGAACGTTCATATTATCCTCCATAATTTTATTTTTGTTAGTTGCTGCAACCTTAGTTATTATAACCTAATAACTACACAATTTCAAGCACCAAAAAGACACAAATGCGCCATTTGGTTAATGAATATGCGCCATTAAAACCTGCTCCGTTTCCAGAGCAGGTCTTTTTGGAGTATTCTTATCAGTTAAGTTCAGCAGCCAGAAGGTCTGCAAGTTCGTTCTCGTCCATGCTGTCAAGGTCTTCTGCAGCGGTGTCTGCTGCGAAGAAACGGCTGTATATGTATGATGCGAACTTCTCTACGGTGTTGTAGTTGAATATATCTGCAATGGCAAGTTCTATCTGCGGGATCGTATTGATCTTGTTGACCATTTTTACCGACAGCTCGGAATTTATTCCCATCTGCATAAACGGCATTGTCAGGTCGATCTTATCCGGAGAAAGTCCCAGATAGGCAGCAAGTCCCTCTGTGATGACTTTCTTCAGATCGTCCTCGCTCTCGATCTTTACCTCGCTCAGGTCAGTTTCAGCCTGGTTCTCAGTCTGGTAAAGCACCTTTTCAAGCGCATTTTTCAGGAACAGTGTACGGGTCTTTTTATGCTGTATCTTTCTGCTTTCTGTACGGGGGATACTCTCCGCCCTTACAAGTACGACTGCCTTTACTACCAGTGAGAATGACGCAAGTACGGCGTTTCTTATCTTCTCAGCAATATCGCTGAAATCTGCGCTTTCTACCGCTTCATCGGATACCTCCTGCACGATAACAAGGCTGTCCTCGTCCTCGTCAGAACCGGAAAAAGCGCAAGCGCCATAACTCAGCGCAGGGTCACTCTTTGCGGAAACTTCCTCGATGTCTGCGGGGAAGTAGTTCTCGCCGTGGATAACTATCATGTCCTTGAATCTGCCGGTGATGTAAAGTTCACCGTCCTCGCCCCAGAATCCGGCATCGCCTGAATGGAGTATCGTTTCGCCTGATGCGGTCTTTACGAATACCTCATTGGTAGCTTCCGGGTTATCCAGATAACCCTGGGCAAGAGTCGGGCCAGAAATGCAAACTTCGCCTATTTTCAGGGGAGGAAGTTCCTCGCCGTCGGAATCAAGCACCATTACCTTGTTATCGTCTACTGTAGTACCATTTCCAACCAGGTAGGTATAGTCCTCGTTATTCTCGTCAGCCTTTTCGGTGCTTCCGCAAAGTCTGCCTCTGCCGGCTATCTCAACTATATTCGACGCAAGTGCCTTTTTATTCAGTTTCAGCCAGCCGATAGGACTGTCAAGGTCGTTAAGGCTTACTACCAGCGTGGACTCAGCCAGTCCGTAGCCGGTTCTGATGATATCGTCCTTCATGCCGTACTTTCCGCTTATCTCGATGAATTTCAGGAAAGTATTGAACCTTATCGGCTCTGAACCGCTGAGCATACCCTTTACTGACGCAAGGGAGATATTCCTGGGGTTTCCGGCTTCAAGGTCTTTGGTGAGAAGTCCGTTCATAAGCTCGAAGGCAAAGTTAGGGGCTACGGTATGAGTTCCGCCGAATTCGCTTACTGCCTCCAGCCACTTCATGGGGTTCTTCTTGAAAAGCTGAGGTGTCATGAATACGTCAGCACAGCCGGAATAGGCACTTGTAAGAAGTCCGGCGATAAGTCCCATATCGTGATGATAGGGTATCCAGCTTACCCAACGGCTGCTGCTGTCAAGATGAAGCTTGGACTGTATCTGTTTCAGGTTATTAAGGAGCGACTCCTCAGTTACCATTACGCCCTTCGGCTCGCTTGTCGAACCGGAAGTGTACTGAAGCACCGGCATATTGCCCTTAACAATATCCCCGGTCATCTCAAAGCCCTTTGACTGCTCCGGGGAGTATACTGCCGCTCCGCCCAGATTTTCGGCTGATATACGGCTTACCTGCTCCCTTTCGCTATCGTTTGTGAGTACGCAAACCGCTGCGCACTTCTCCACTATCCTGGCAAGCTTTTCGATGTCGCTGTCCTTGTCAGGGAATTCCAGCGGTACTGCTGACGCTCCCAGGATATTGCAGGCGAAAAATGCGTACATCACCTCGATGTTCTGTCTGAATACCAGTACGCAGCGGTCGTTTCTGCTTACTCCTCTGCTTTTGAGGAATGATGCGAAAATTGCTGCCTTTTCGTAAAATGCCTTGAAAGTATAGCTTTCTGAACCATTTTCGTCCACATAGATAAATGCTGTATCATCGGGGGTTTTCTCAGCTCTGTCTGCGAGTAGTCCAGCAATTGTCAGGTTTTTTGTTTCGTTCATTTTAGTTCCTTTCTGTTATATCTCACCGAATTCGGTATCGTCGTCTGCGCTTTCCGCAAGCTTTTCGTCAATTGATGCTGCTATGGATTCAAGTGTGGGGTCGTCGTACATCTCTTTCAGTGACAGGTCAAGGTCGTACTCTTTCTTGACCAGCGTGAGAAGATGTGTGGCAAGGAGACTGTCTCCGCCTGCCTTGAAAAAGCTCTGGTTTATGCCGACTTCTTTCAGTCCCAGGATATCCTTCCAGAAAGCTGCTATCTTCTTCTCAGTCTCAGTCCTGGGCGGTATCAGGTCGGTTACTTCCTCCTCGGATACAAGTTCCTCGATGCGTACTCTGTCCGCCTTGCCGTTTTTGGTCATGGGAATTCTGTCCAGGAAAATAAGCTTCTCAGGTACCATATACTCCGGCATCTGCTGGCTGAGGTAATCACGGATTTCGCTTACGGACACGGGCTTTACTGAGTTCTTTCCGTTAGCTTCAAGCAGGAAGAACAGTGAATTTTCAAGTCCCTGCCACTTTACGCTCCTGAATCCTGCCTGTGCGAAGTAGTCCGCCATTTTATCTGCCGGAACAGTTGGGTCATTGGGCTTCGGACGGTTCTCGGAAGTAAAGTTCTCGAAAGCATTCTCGATAAGTGCTGCGGTTATTCTGGATATCGGCGGGAATTCGTTCAGGTCGGTTACGAAAGCTGTGCCGTTTTCGTTTATCAGTTCCCTGATGATGAAGATTCCCTGGGGAACGTCCTCTCTTGTGTGGAGTTCGTTTACGGCGATAACCACGTCATATGCGTTTCTGAGTTCGTCCGGAACGAATTCCTTGATAGTCTCGAAACGGCAGTTCTCACCGGCAAGATTGCTCTTAGCCTGCTGTAAGAAAAATTCTGTAGAATCTATAAGGGTAAGGGAAGTTTCTGCGCCCTTTGTCTTTTCAAGGAGAGACTTTGCAAGTACACCTGTTCTCGCACCGAATACTGCCACATTCACGCACTTTCCGGTCTGCTTAAAGAGGTCGTTTATCTTCTGTGCTATGATGCTGATGCTGGAAGTTACGCCTGTCTCGGTCATGGACATCTTCTCAGGAGAAAGCACATCGTCTGCGAACATATCCGCTGTATTCTTCCTGCCGGTGAGGATATCACGGATAAAGTCCATGCGGCTCATAAGTTCCGCTGTCATCTCACGCTCGGTATCTGAAAGCTGTGCGCCGAAGCACTCGCTCTTT
>CAMOEP010000003.1 GCA_946612185.1 uncultured Ruminococcus sp. | reverse complement strand
ATAGAACTATGTACCAAGGAAAATACGGTTGAGCGACGGCAAAATGTGATGTTCTGCCAAAGTAAGCGAGCAAGCGAGCGACAACGTGGGGGCGGTCAAGCTGGCTCAGCTTGAAAAAATAAATGCCGCTGCCCTGTGTGGACAGGTTCTAAATGTTGACATCTCCAGTAAAATGTGTTACAATGAATCAAATAAATTTAAAGGAGCGGCTATATGGGGAATTTTTTCACATCAACGCAGATCTATAGCAGCGATGCTGCCAAAAGAGACAAGTTCATTGATACGTTCTGCAAGGCAATGGAAAAGGAGGGATATGTTACCTGCGACGGCGACGAGGCTGAAAAAAGCTATATCCTGAAATTTGCGGATAACTGCAATTGGGTGACCATAACCTCAGAATCCTATGAGCAGGGCAACCAGACCGCCCTCAGCGACACCGGCAGGATAGCTAAAATGCTGAAAACCACCTGCATAAACACTACCGTTATCGACAGCGATTGCGCAGTTATGGCGCTGTATGCTAAGAGTGGTCAGAAGGCTGATACCCTTGTTATCGGACGTGCTGATGACTACTTTGGCAGAAAAGTTCCAAAGCTGTCAAAGGACTTATGGAAGCCATTTTTAGCCGATGGAAGTTCATGGGAAAAGCTTTGCAAGATTGTTGAAGACAGTGAAAACTATACTTTCGTTGAGGACGTTTTATCTGAGCTTGCACCGCTTATCGGTATGGACGACAGCAATATCTTATTCAGCGCAGATGATGCGAACGAGGACGAACAGACTGTTTTCCTGAATTTCAAGAAGGCTGAGACTAAAAAAGAGAAAAAGCTGACATTAAAAGGGGCTTTTAAGCAAGTTTATGGTAAAGCACTTGAACCGCTGGGATTTATATATGCTAAAACTAAAAAGCCTTGCTATTTAAGGTTGGTTGATAATGACATGGTTCATATTATTGCTCTTAGCGACAACACTTCCTCATTGAATATTGAATCAGGCATATTTACTTTGTATAGAAATAAACTTGACCTTAATGACCATAAAATGGATAATTATTGGCTTAAATTCACTGGTTCATTCTATTGTGCAGCACATCCACATGACATGGGAATTACTTATCCAAGTTGCCAGAACATTTTCCAATACAGAAAAGATAACACAGAATCAATGGTTTCAGCACTTAAAGCGTCATTAGAAGAAGTGATAAAATGGGTCATTACAGTTATGGACAATGTAAAGACTCTTGAAGATTTTATGTATTATCAGAGACTTGTAAAAATTCCACAGGAATATTATGCAGTTTGTGATAGAATAAACCTTAGCAGCTTGCTTCCCTATAGTGATGGTGCTGCGGTGTTTGCACTTGATGATCCTTTTGTTGTCCCGAAATTGGGAAGAGAGCATAGATTATTATATGCTGACTATGGTCTTGAACATAATGAGATAACAGAAGAAGCTTATCAAGAGTTGGTTAAAAGAATCAACGCCGATTATGATAATGATTGCAGATTGATCTCCTATGTTGTGAATAATCCGGAATTTGTCAAGCAGACTAAACTGGAACTTGAAAGACGTAAAGCTGAAAACATTGCTACTTTGGATAAGTATGGTATTACCGTTGGTTTTAAGAAGGCGGAGGCTAAAGAGAAAAAGCTGACACTCAATGCTGCATTCAAACAGGTATTTGGCGAAATGCTCGAACCTATGGGCTTTAAGCTTATCAAAAGCAAATACCCATATTTCCTGCGAGTAGTGGGCGAAGGAATCATTCAGTCGGTTTCCGTGGCAAAGGAAAAGTCCATAGATGACCCGAATGAGGAAGGTTTTACGATTTACATTGGAGTAAACCTCATTTCGGCGGAAATGCCCAATTTCGACAAAAGTCCAGCAATATTCGACAATATGGGCTGGATGACATCATTGAATGATTGGTACGGGAATTTCTCACAATATTTGGACGGATTTAATAAGTACTATGACGGAGATTCTCTTTTCTATAAAAAGGGCGAAACTGAGAAAATGCTGGATTCACTGGAAAAAGTCAGTCAGGAGTATATGCCGTTTGTGCTTGAATATATTGAAAAACTTATTACTCTTGAAGATATATATCAAGCTGGATTCATAGTGGAAGGTGGTTGTCACGATGCAACGATCTTATTGGAAAGAGTAGATAAAAAGATTGAACAATTAAAAATAGCGCTGACTGAAGAAATAAAAAGGCTTGAATCTGTTCATGCCAATAATCCTGTATTACTAAAAATAGGAAAAGAACACATCATTAAAAGTACTGAAAAATTGATAAAGCGTTGGATTTCTTTTAAAAAAGGCGGCGACGCTTACGATGAATTTATGAAAACTGCTGAGAAAACTAAAGCTGAAAACCTGGAAATTCTGAAAGGGTATGGAATTGATGCAGATCAATTTGAGTGATTTGTGTTTAAAAACGCAAGTTTTGATGTTTAAAAGTTATGAGTTATAGTCATTATACATATTGAATATTACCGGCGACTGTGCTATAATGATATCGTGGAGAATGATCTTCAAGCATAGGACATTTGGCTAAACAAAAAGGAGAATGGTTATGAAAAAGTCTGTTTCAATTATCGCAGCCGTTGCTATGGCTGCTTCACTCACTATGGCAGGCGCTATGAACTCTTTCGCAGAGGAAACCACTGAGGCTTCAACCGAAGTTGTTGACACTACTGAGGCTGCTGACGCAACAGAGGCTTCCACCGAAGTTGCTGACGCAACAGAGGCTTCTACCGAGGTGGCTGACACTACTGAGGCTGCTTTCGATTTCAGCGCTATCGCTGGCAACTGGAAGTATCAGGTCGCTGACGGCAATACAACCGTTGACCAGGCTGCTAAGGAGAATGGCACTGTTGCTATCGCTGCTGACGGTACTTACAGCTACACTGATGCTCAGGGCAACGTTACAAGCGGTTCTGTAAAGGCTTCTACCGACGAGATCGGCGGTACTTCTTTTCAGACACTCAGCTTCTATAACGGCGACGAGGTAAGCTTTGCTGGTGTATATCGCAGCGAACTGGGCGAGATCTCTATCGGCAATGGCGGTCAGGAGCGTCTTATCCGTGATAACGGCGAGGCTGCTACTACTGAGGCTGCAACCGAGGAAGCTACAGAGGAGACTACAACTACCGCTGCAACTACTACAACTGCCGCAACCACAACTAAGGCTGCTGCAACTACTGCTGCAACTACAACCGCTAAGGCTGCTGCTACAACTAAGGCTGCTGAAGCACCTAAGACCGGCGTTTCATTCCCTGCACTTCCTGTTGCTGGTGTGACCGCTGCTGCTGTTGCTGTTGCATTCGCTATGAAGAAGAAAGAGGACTAAGTTCCCCTGAAAGCTGAATAAACAGAAATACTGCCCCGTATCCTGCGAATATTGCCGGATATGGGGCAGTTCCTTTCTATAGTGATTTGAGAAGTCCGGGCAGTTCTTTGAATGAACCAAGTTCCGGGACAGTTTCCTTTATAGTGCCGAAGCCGTAGGAAGCGTGGATAAATCCTGCACCTGCCTTTACCGCTGAATCGTGGTCGCCCTGGATATCACCGATATACCAGGCTTTGTCAAGCCCGTTGCGCTCCATGACAAGGGCGATGTTGTCCCCCTTTTCTTTCAGGTTGTTGCCGTAGCACTCGATATCAGCAAAGTACTTCCAGAAGCCGTAATGGTCGAGAAATGCCTCTATATAGCCCTTTTGACAGTTGCTTACGATGTAGAGGGGATAGTCCTCAGAAAGCATTGCAAGGGTGGATTCGAGTTCCGGGTAGAGTATTCCGCCGTTTCTTCGGAGGAAGTCGTTCTCGTTTCCGCAGCACTGGTCAAGCAGTTCCATTCTCTCTTTTTCCGGCAAGTCACCGAATATTATCGCCGCAAGCTTATCCATTGTCAGCCCCATGACACCCATGATGTCCTGCTGTGTTATCTCCGGACGGTCAAGTCCAAGCTGGGTGATCTTCTCGTTCCATGCTTTCGCCACGTTCTCCGAGGAATCCCAAAGTGTGCCGTCCATATCAAATATCAGTCCTGTTTTCATACGCCCTCCCTGAGTCTTGAGTATATTTCATTAAGCTGAACTCTGTCATGCCTTATGCTGTCGAGTATGGTGATGCGTCCGGTGCGGACAGTCCTTGCTTTTTCCCAGATATCAGCGAACATATCCTCGGTGATGCCGTAGGAATCCGGGTCGATGTTCAGCCCGTAGGTCTTGAAGAAGTTCATCATACCCTCCGGCGACTGTCCCTGGAATATGCACGCAGGTACACTTCCCAGTGCTACTGCAAGACCGTGGGTGATGCGTATTTCCGGGTAGTATTCCTCGATAGCGTGGGCGAAAAGATGCTCACTTCCGCTGCATGGTCTTGACGAACCGGCAATCTCCATAGCAAGTCCGCCCATAACGAGCGCCCTGGAAAGGATACGGATAAATACACGGCTTTTCATATCCTTCTCGTCGCAGTGGTAGACCGAATCGTAACTCATGCGGCTGAGGGCGTAGGCAAAGTCGTCCACACGGGAGGAGGTCTTTCTGGCGGAAAGTTTCCAGTCGTAAAGAGCGGTGTGCTTTGCGATAGTGTCACCGATGCCGGAGAGGGTCTGTTCGATTGGTGCATTGGTTATCATATTAGTGTCAACAATGATAGCGGTAGGAATCTTGCACTCGAAGGTTTTGCGTGCTTTTCCGTAGGTTTCGAGGACTGAGAAAGGGGAGGCGAGGGAGTCGTTGCTCAGGGAAGTTGGCATACAGATGTATACCGCCTTGCTGATGTGAGCGGCGTACTTTGCGGTATCAAGAACTCTGCCGCCGCCGATGCCGATAATTACCCTGATGTCCTCGACGCAGACTTTTTTGGCAATGGAAACGGCTTCATCGAAGCTTGCGCCTTTCATGGCGACAATTTCAGCGCCGCCGAAGTCCTGGCTGATGTCCATAATTTTGTCTTTGTAGATTCCGATGAGGAAATCCTCGGATATGATAATGGATTTTTGTCCGATAACTTCTGGGATATAGCGGCTGATTATCTCAGCGGAGTGGAAGAAAGCGTCCTCCTCGACTGCAAGGCAGATAGGGAGGTCAAAGCGTGAATGTTGATTCATAATTAATTATCACCTCTCATAACGAGCTGAGCCAAGCTGAGCCAGCTTGCAAGCTGCGTCAGCTTGACCACATATCACGTTGACGCTCGTTTCTCTCGCTTACTTTAAAAGAAGCGGTACTTTTGTCGTCGCTCAACCATATTCTGCTTGGTACAGAGTTCTCCGGTAGAATCGTAAAACAGCAGCTTTACAGAATTTTCTGAATAGAACTTTGTACCAGTACAAACACGGTTGAGCGACGGAAAAAGCCCCGTTTCTAAAAAAGTGAGCGAGTTAACGAGCGACAACGTGAGAAGCGGTCAAGCTGGCTCCAGCTTGCGAGCTGGCTCAGCTTGACGTAGCTTTCCATACAGTGTTGCCGCACTTTTCGTTGAAGAACTTTTTCAGAACGCTTTCGCTGCCAATAGCCCTGTCCTCGTAAAGTTTTAGTATCTTGTGGTTTTTTGTGACTACCATTAGCGCATAAGTGTAATACTCTTTGCTTGGACGGTGCTTTCCCTGACTTTCCGTGTGCCACTTTTTCTTAATGTAAACTTTTGCAATGTCCATGTAGTCCACGGCAGTAATACCGCATTTTATGCCGATCATCATAGACGGCGATGCAAGACATTCACAATCGGGTATCCACTCAGTTTCCGGAAGCTGTGCCTGTTCGTCGATCTGTTCAGGAGTATATTTGATCGTACCGCATGAGGGGAACAGGTCTTTGATAATGTACCTTGATTTTTCCATAGACTCGAAAATTCCCAGTACAATAAGGAAAGTTATTCCAAAACTCAGCCCTAAAGGGTGGTCATGCAAGAGTACGTCGCTGAAATATATCTTCGAGCAGTCAACGTAGCGAGTCGCCATTTTCTCCCGCTTTTCCCCGGAGTAGATGTTGTAGTCGTCGTAGTACTGCTTAGCCGCATCAATGACCGGGTCGTCCTCCCTGAAACCGTGAAGAACTCCACGGACGGTGACTTTGCCATTTTCCTGGAAATCATTGACAATTCCGCTCACGTTTTTCATGAGAATGGCTTCATCGTCACCAAACCTGACCATGTAGTAGCGATTGGAAACTTCCTCCGGCATTGTGTCGATATCGAAGCAATAGGTCGTACCGGCAACACCGTAGTAATGCTCTCCGGTCACAAGCTGTTCGTTGGTGTATACATCGTGGAATGTGTTGAATATGCTCGAACCCAGAAAGAATAAGGCGATGAGCAGCGAGAATATGCTTAAATCAGCCATTAACCGCCGCTGTTTCGTGACCTTGCTGATTCTTTCGTTTTGATACTTGTAAAACATTTCTTCCCCTTTTCCGGCGAATGCCCATATCATTTTACAGGTATATTATACACCAAAAAATATCAATTGTAAAGCATAAAATTTTCAGAAATAAGAATAGTTTTAGCTAAAAATAATCAAAAATTTGCAAAATTATGTCGAAAAAGTATTGAATTATTTGGAAAACTGTGTTATACTTTTGTTATAAATAAACACGTTGTCTTACAAAGGAGGGTTTTTTATGAAAAAAATAGCAGCTTCGTTAATTGCATCTGCTCTGATGCTCCCGGTTATTGCCGATATTCCGGCAGTTTCCCCGGACATGGCAGCTTCTACCGTCTGTGCCGTGGACGCTGTTTTTGATGAGGAAGCATTTTTCGTATCAGTGGGAACATTTTCCGGCGAGGCTCAGCTTCGCTACGTTTTCAGACGCACTGACGGCAGTTATGGCGCTGAAAAGGTGGTCTGGAAAGATGCCCCGGAGGATATTCCATATGGAACGGTTTTCGTGCCAACCGGTGAACTTTCCATGACCAGTGTTAAGGCTGACCCCGATAACCCTGTATACGCCCAGGCTTACTACTACGAACTTGCCGAGGGTACGTCCCTTGAAGAAGTCGGACACTGCGCCGACATTATGGAGAGTCGTGACCTGACTGTAAAAAGCGTTAACTACGACGGTTCTGCCCATTGGAGCGTGCGCTGTACCGACGACGATAACAACGAGTACTACTACGGTCTGAGTACCTACGGTTCTTCTCTGGGCTTTGACCTCACAAGATGCGAACCCGGCGACGTGGTTAATTTCGCCGTGTTAAACGATGCGCTGATTATCCCTATGGGTAAGAGAGTTATTCCGCTGATACCGTTCGTTATGGGCGATGTGAACGGCGACCAGGTACGCAGCGTTGCTGATATAGTCTCGCTTCAAAGGTGGCTTATCGGCACTCCTGACTCTTACCTTCTGTGCTGGCAGGTGGCTGACATGAACAAAGACGGCAAGGTGAACGTTTTCGACCTGTGCGAACTCAGGGAATCCATAACCGTCCTAAAGACCCGTCCAATTACCGTGGACGATATCATCGAGCTTTCCAAAAAGGGCGATGCTCTGATTTCTTCTGATTTTGCGCCATTTACCGGCGAGGACGTGGGTTCTGGTCTGAATATAATGAGGTACGATATCGAGAATAAACCTGGCTTATGCCTGCTGGTGGGCTACGACGGTATAACCAATAAGCCGCTTTACGTTGAGATTGTTGACGAAACTTCGGCTGAGGAACGCAGCGTTGACATTCGCTCGGAGGAATTCTCTCAGGCTTTGGAATGGTTCAATGCGGCAAAGAATGCCAATGACAGCGAGGAAAACCGTGAATCTGCCCGGAAACTGGGTAAATACGCCCTCGAAAAGCTGGCGGACGGAACGTTTACCACTGACACGGTAATAACAAGGTCTAATGCGTCAAAATTCATGGACGAGGAACTTGCCGCCCTGATGAACAGCGGGATATTTACAAGCCTTGAATTTATCGACCAGCATACAGCTATCCTGGAAATGATTTCGCAGCTTTTCGGCGTTAAGGGCTATATCATCACCGACGGTACAGCCGTTTTTGAGGCGGATTCGCAGGTGTCGATACCCGGCAGAGGCTACGACGGCGACGTTATCAATATCGGCTGGTCTGAGGGCGATATGTGCTACTTTGAATCCGGTACATAAGGAGAATTTATGGGCATAACCTTTGAAGAACTCACGGAAAATGACCTGAGAGAAACCTATGAGATGTGCATGAGGGCGTTTGGTGAGGATAACTCTTTTGAAGGCGTGACGAAGGTGTTTCACAAGTGCAAGGACGACCCTCACTATCATTTTATCGTGGGAAAGCTGGACGGCAAGGTTGTGGCGTACACGACTATGGTGATTTTCTACAATCTTTTTGACGGTGACGAACCGGTAGCGGCGCTGTGGTACGTCTGTGTGGACGAGTCCTGCCGGAGACAGGGGGCGGCGACGGCAATGTTCCGGCATATCCGGGAGATTGCAATGGCGCATGGGTGTGAGATAATTTATCTGACCGCAAACCGGGATAACGTTGGTGCGCACAGGTTTTACCGGTCGGTCGGCTACACTGACGAGAGGGAAAAGGCGTTCGTGAAGTACCTCTACGAAGAATATTAGCACGAGCTGAGCCAGCTCGCAAGCTGCGTCAGCTTGACCACCCCCACGTTGTCGCTCGTTAACTCGCTTACTTTAAAAGAAGCGGTACTTTTGCCGTCGCTCAACCATGTTTGTACTGGTACTGAGTTCTATACGAAAAATTCTGTAAATGCTTATTTTTACAGTTCTTCCGGAGAACTTTGTACCAAGCAAAATAAGGTTGAGCGACAAAAAAAGTACCGTTTCTATTATGTAAGCGAGCGTAAGCAAGCGTCAACGTGAGATGCGGTCAAGCTGGCTCAGCTTGCGAGCGTCAACGTGGGGGTGGTCAAGCTGACGCAGCTTGGTAGCTTCGTCACATGATATCTCAATGTGGTCGCTGAAACGGATATATGTGGGACTTCCGGACGTGCCAATCGGTAAACTCCCCTCTGCCCGTGCAGGCATGGGAACTGCGCCTGTCACCTGCACTCCGGGTACAGACGATGCACATGAAGCCAGTGCCAGGGCTATCGCAAAAGGGGACGCTTTCAGTATCCTCGGTTTCATGGTGAACTCCTTTCAGAATTTTAATGGGACTATATAAATATTATATCACAAGTTTTCCCATTTGTCATTAACTATCAGCGAAATAATTGTGAAAGTTTACAATTGATTAACAGCTTGTTCATATTTCCGGGAAACAAACTGTCCGCACGGTCACTTTTTCGGCTTCCGTGCGGACAGTTTTGTGAGGATGAAAATTATGGTGGTGATTTCTCGGTTATTCCTCACGCTCTTGCGAGGATCTCAGCGGCTCAATTCTTTGCCGCATCATTTTCATCGTACCCCCAAGTTAGTGGCAGGTGTACCACTGTTATAATTATACCACATATTCTTTCAAAAGTCATTGACTATTTTGGTAAATTTCCTTGAACTTTTTATGAATTTTATGGGGTCAACGAAAAATATACAGTGAATTGGTTAATTTAGAAAAATATCTCACACCACTTGACAAAATTGTTGCAATATGATATAATACACACAAGATATTCTTTGGTTTGTAACTCGTTTAAGGTGGACTTCCTGTTTTTGCAGGGAAACTATGCTGTTTTGACAGTATAATTATGCCATTTTATGCGAGTTTTCTTGATTTATTCAGGAAACTTCAATATTCAAGGAGGTACAGATCATGGGAATGAGACCTACAATTGCAGTTTGCTACGACGGACACATTGTTGATATTCTGTGTTACAAGGACGTTGGCATCGGAAGCCTGATATACTGCGCTTTCAAGACATACGTCTACTACAAGGACTGTAAGAACGCCAGCGAGTTCCTTGAAAAAAGAACAGCCGAAATAAGGGAGGAATACCCCGATTATAAGCGCTGCGACGATAGTGAGGAAAGCATGATACAATTCGCAAGATGGTCAGACTTCCCCCTCATCGTGGACATGACCAAGCGCTGCGTCTACCACGGAATCCGCCCTGTGAGCCGCAGACGACTCAATAAGCGCAAGGATTCCAGGGAGATGATGGCAACTATCCCCCCACACAAGCAGTGGCTCATTACTTCCTGGATAATCGAAAATTTCGCTAAACAGTGCGTGTTCTGGCTCGATAAGCTTGACCTGAATGAGATCTTCAGACTGGGGGAGATCAGTGGCAACGGCTTTTTCGGCTACTACTGGTAAAATTCAATATGCCCTGTCCGATTCGGGCAGGGTATAATTTTTGCCCCGGAGCATTCAAAGTGCTTCGGGGCATCGCATTGCCGCTTAGCGAATAGCACAGCCTCGCTTCATTGTCAACAAAAACGCCATAGTGATCCTGACCTTGCATCAGAAATACTATGGCGGAAATTTTTGTATGGATAACTATATTCAGGGGAAAATTCTATCTGAATGGATTATTCAGAAGTTCCCTGACCTCACTCACGCTGCAAATGTGGGCGTGGGCAAGGTGATTGCGGCAAACGTGGAGGAATTGTACACGCTCATCAACTGTCTTGCCCAGGCTGAATTTAGTCGTGTTCATTCTGTGGCACAGCGTACCAAGCTCCAGTTCGATAGGTCGGGTTATCTGGTTGTTGAACTGCATGACCTTATTCTCCGTGACCATTTCACGCAGTTCGCTTTCGTAACAGCGGATTATCATTATCCGCTCCATTTCGATAAGCGGAAAAAGCGTCTGCACCTGGGCTTTCCATAGCTTCTGCTCAAGGTAATTACGGTCACCATTCCGGTAATGGGCGAAGGTATGGTTTGAACCTGCGTCCGCACCACGGCGGGTGTACTCGTCACTGTTTGCAAGTTGACCTATATCTTCAAGAATACAGTGATCGTGGAAATTGTTGCACATAAGCAGTCTGAACGAAACTTCGGCATCGGTTTCGCATATGGAAGCTGCGGCAGTTGCGATATACTTCTTCCAGTTGCTTGAATTTCCGGACAGCTTTTCAACGATGAAACTGTTGAAAAGCTGAACGTCACATTCGGAGATACAGTCCGTCAGCCGGACTTTGCATAAATTAGGGTTCTCCTTGATTTTTACGTCGTCATGGGTTTCGATGACGAAACAGCCGTTTTCGAGGGTATCGTGAGCGTAGTCATTGCAGAATCCCGCCCACTTGCCTGTCAGGTCATGGGTCAGACCTTTCACCCATACTATGCGGTTTTTGAGGACTTTGTTCTCACGGATATACTCCTGTATGGTCTTATGCGAACGTTCACGGTAGCCGTTCATGACATCACGGCTGGGGGAGAATCGCTCCAGCAGGAATTTTCCGGGCGTAAGACTCAGAGGCATTTCGTCCGCCACGTCCACTATTTCTATGAGCATTTCCGTGTAACCGGTCTTGCGGCGAAACTCATCCTCCACCACACTTCGCATTTCCTTCCGCCAGGGCAGGTCGGAGGGTATCTCCACTACTACTGACGAGGTCTGCATGAGTGAATTTACGATATTTGTGACCACAAGATTTGCGCCGGTGATATTGTTCCACCAGAATTCGCTCCATTCCTGTTCAAGCATTTTCACACCTCCACGTTGTTCTGTTCAACGTCAGCTTCGACAGCTTCGAGGCTTGAACCGATGATGTCGATAAATGAACTTCTGCGCAGGCGGTAGCGTTCCTGATTGGAATTAGGCTTGCTGAGTATACCCATTTCGACCATTTCGTCCAGGAGATTGCGGTAGTCCTTCTCGCTTTCATTTCGCAGACAGTGTATATCGTAGTAGTCATCGGCTATTTCTTTTATCTGCTCAATAGAGAAGCCCAGCCAGGGACTTGTGGTTTCGTCGCTGCTGTAGTAGAGGCTGGCGATGCAGCGAGCTATCATGAAGTAGCGGGGGTCGAGTTCAAGTGACCAGCGGAACTTGTCACGGATACTGCGGTTCAGGTCGGCTGAGTTCATTACAGCGCCAAGCTGTTCGTCACGGAGAGTGTAGGGAGGATTGCCGTCAACAGCACGGTAGTATTTACCGTAGTGAGTGGAGAGAGTTTCCACGAGCATATATCCGAAGAATTGCAGTATTCCGGGATAATAGTTGGTATTTGTGAGTATAGTTTCAAGGTGAGGGTAGCGCTCTATCTGGAAACCGAGATATTTCAGAGGACGTGAGAGAAGCTGGAGTGCATCGGTAGGTGACAGCGGCTTTACGCAGAGCGGTGTGCCAAGCTGACCGAATACGCCGTTGCACTCTGTTGCATTCTTTGCACGGCATACGTTATGCAGACCGGCAAGGACGAACTTGAAACGGTTTTTGGTACTGCGTTTCAGGTCGATAAGGGGCTGAAGTGCAGCATAGCGGGAATTGGCGATAGAGCCTAAGAAGTTGTCAGTCTCATCAATGAGCAGGAGGAGGTTTTCCACCTTGCGTCCGGTGAAAAGTTCATCGAACCTGTCACAGAGAGATTTGAGGGAATCGCACTTTGTCAGGCTTTGAGCAAGAGTGCCTGCCTTTTTCTTGATAGCCTCGATTATAGCCTCCACAACAGCGCTTTCGGTCTTGCAGTTGAGGATATTGCAGTAAACGGCGTAGCAGCGGTTGACCGGCTTCATACCGAGACTTTCGGCACGTTCCAGCAGGGCAGTCTTACCGAGCTGTCGTCCGCCGTAGACTATGCAAGCGCCGTTAGGGTTGAGGATATCGTTAAGCTCCTTAGTTCTGCCGAAGAACATCTCGTCAGCAGTTGAGCCGCCGTCCCTGACGAAAGGCTGATAGGTGGTGTACGGCAGAGTGCATCTGAGCATTACCGGCAGACGCTCTGTTATCTGGTGGAGAGCAAGGAATATCGTCAAAACCTGGTCAATGATGATAAACGGGTTCTGTCCGGAGGTCTTGTGGAATTCCTCGGAGATCTGTCTGCGGACTGCCCGGTTTATAGGGTAATTGAGGAGTACGATAGTCACACCGCCCAGTCCCAGACCAGTTATTTTGTCCACAAGCTGTTTAGCGGGGATATTGCCGTGGAGTATGACCACATTCATAGTACCCTTTGACTGAGTACCGAAAGCGGCGATAGGGTGGCGGTAGTCAGCCATACTGCGAAGGGTGGCATTTACGGTGATATGGTACATTTCCTCGCTTGTGCCCTGAGCTTTTTCAGCCTTTTGCAGCGATATGCCCAGCCAGTTGAAAAGCTTGTAAATATTGTTATTTGAGGAGATGTTCTTTCTTGTTGGCCATAATTTATCGGAATTGCCCTCAAAACCACCGAACGGACGGAGACTGTCATCTTTCAGACGGCTTGTCCACTCCTTGGGGAAGTGATTTGCGATGTAGCTTCTGGCAGTGATATTGAAGTTAGCGTCTTTTTTGCGTGAACACTCCTCGTATATCGGGTTGAAAACGCTGTCGGAAAGGAACTCAGCGAAGTGGTCTTTTTCATGGAGAACAGCCTGTAATTCAGCGGAAAAGTCCTCCACGCCGTTGTCGAAGCGGTTGATGTACTCCTCGGTAACAGCGAAGTTGAGGTCTTCGTCCAGAAGTTTGCGGGCGGCTCTGAGAATCGGGGAATCCTTGCCGCTCGGCAGGTCAAGGCGAGCGTCGAGCATGGACTGGAGTTCACGCCTGCGAAGCTGGGTCAGTTTTTCGATGCGCATATTAAGTGCATTGAGGAACTGCCGCCAGATGCCGAAATCGTTCCGTGCCATGAAATCCGGTTCATGCTGGCGTTTGATAGCGGCAAGATTCTCCTTTTCAGTCTCGGAGATACGGTCGTAGGTGTAGGCAAGTTCAAGGATATCATCAAATTTCTTGGAAGCGTCCTTAGCTGATTCCAGAGCCGCAGCGACCTGTGCTGGTGAGGAACTAAGGTCTTCACCGATAAGCTGACCGATGACTTCAAGCTGGTGGAGGTTGTCGAAAAGCTCGGAAGAATCATATCCGTCGAGGATCTGGTTCTTCGCATCTTCCAGAGTTATCACAGGGGAGAAGGCATGGCGTATCACCGTTGCCCACGGCTCATAGTATTTCACATGGTCAAGTTCCTTATTGAGTACAGGGAGCAGGTTTTCGTCCAGTGATATAACGCCGGTCTGAGCCAGTTCAAGGAACAGATCGGTTTTTGAATCAGGGGCGCTGAGCAGGCGAATGATCTCTTTAAGGGCGTACTTTGTCACATTAATGAACTCTGTTGGCTCGGTGAGGATATCGTCCTGAGTTTTCTTTGCGATGTTGATTATCTCGCTGCGAAGTGTTTTGATATGTTCCAGGTCGAGTTTTCCGTAGGAGAGGACGTTCAGGTGGTCGAGCCAGAGCTTGATAACATTCAGGCGGGAGTCGATATGCTTGATAGTTTTCAGGCGATAGTCGTGGCTGATCGGGTGTTCAGAGCCTTGTTTATTGACATCGCACCATGTTTTGTCCATAGCGGATTCTATTTTCTGTGGGGATATGGAAAGTTCGCCGTTCTTGTCGTCGCAGAACTGTTTGTAGACCATGTATACGGTATCATAAGCGGAGGTATCGTTCTGGTAAACATAATCAAGGCACTGATACAGGTCGCTTTGACTGCCGAATAAGCTGTTGTAGAGTGCCGGCAGACATTTCAGGCTGGAGCGTGGGACGGTGTACGACATAAGCTGCTTTGCCTGAATACTGATATTGGCGAAATATTTCTGGCTTTCGGAGGCGCTGCCAAGCTGTGACAGGACAGAGGGAGTAAAGCCTATGGGGATAACGTCGTGAACGGAGCGCAGTTTAGCGAACAGGGGTTTGAGGGCAGACATACCGGGGAACTGCTCATCGAATTTCTGGAGTAACTGGCTTGTGAATTCGAGCAGGCTGAAATCGTAAGCCTTGCCGGGGGTCAGCATGGCGAAAAGCAAAGCTGCCATAAGTACCTCAGGGCATATAGGTGAACTGAGAAGTCCTGAGAGGTTATCGTAGGTATAGCTAACCTCAGTGAGAGGGGAGCGGAGGGCGTAGGTAAGCTGTTCGGCAATAATGTTATTACTGTCGGAAAAGCTTACAGCCTTAGCCAGCATGAGTGCCTGAGCCACCGGTGAATTTTCCGAGAATTTCGTACCAGTCGCTCCCCTGAGAATATCGAGTATAAGTTCGGATAAAGCGCTTTGTTTATCGCTGGAATCCCTTATTTTATCGAGGATAGAGGAATATGGCTTGTCCTCATCAGGAGTTTCAGGGGCAGGGGAAGGTACTGCCTGTTTTTCCTCCGTGGGAGCAGCGGACGATACTGGTTCATCTTCCGGAATTTCCTGTACAGTTTCGTCCGGGACAATTTCAGTTTCCTCCGGAGCAGGAGCGGTATTTTCGGGAATATCCGCCTGAGACTGTTCGGGAATTTCCTCCGGCTCATTCTGTACATTTTCCTCAGCAGAGTTGTCTATTTCAGCAACTTCCTCAGCGGGGTCATCGCTTACAGCCTCGCCGCTTTCAGGGG
Source organism: uncultured Ruminococcus sp. (assembly GCA_946612185.1). GTDB lineage: Bacteria > Bacillota > Clostridia > Oscillospirales > Ruminococcaceae > Ruminococcus. Next base: position 5,999 of record CAMOEP010000003.1, on the reverse strand, counting down.
ACTGGTCGTCCTCAGAGTTGGCGCTGATTATTGAGGAGGGGTCAAATGGCGTAAAATCGGGGTATGAGTATAATTCATCGTCAGCGAAGGAATAGATGAAAACGGCGCATGAAGGGTCAAGAACCTGGAAATACTTCTGAAAGACATTGGATATCTTCTTGGCGTAATCAAGGTTATACGCAGAAAAAATAAATACTGATGCACCTTTTGCGATATCGCTGAAGTTAGTTATAGCCTTCAAAAAGATATCGGAGTGGGCTGGACTATCCCAGAAACAGCCGGCAGCAACGTAAAGTGTGGAAGGGTTGAATTTGTCATAGTATTTCAGAATAAATGAATCGTCGGAGATTGAAACGTTTTCATTTACACCTTTCACACCTTTGTTTTTAAGAGCAGAGAAAAAAATGGTAGACATCCTGATAAGCGCCATACGATTTATCGCATTCAGCGGGGTATCCTCGACAGCGTGTTCGTATTCTGTTGCGAAATGTCTGGGAACGTCAACAAGCTTGCAGGCTTCCTGGAAACTGAGCGCCTTGAAAAGTCTATTTGAAGCGCAGTAGAAAGAGCCCTTTGGTTCTAATGTGAACTTTACCAGATAACCCTTATCATACAGGTAATCCAGGGCATTCTGAGCCATGTACTGGTCAATTTCCATTGCATGGAGGAGATACTCAAGGTTGACGATATCATTTGAGCGGATAGAGTGCATAATGCGTTTGATAACAAAAGAACTTCTTTTTTTCATTTCGTTCTTGAAAATGCTTGCAGAAATTTTCTTGCTCTCGGCAGGGCTATGCTCGACTTTCAGAGTGCCGATGTTAGTAGCCTTGTTGATAAAGCAGTTTTTTTCGGTGAGCATACGCACCAGTTCACTGACCTCCTCGCTGCACTCAGAGTCCGCCGGTTCTTCGTCGGTATTCTTAGCTTCATCAGGAGCATTATTTTCCGGTTCAGGCATATCATTTTCCTTTGGCAGGTCATTCTGGATATCCTCTGGAACAGGTTCAGCATCTTCTGTACACGGCTCTGGCGCAGCAGGCAGATTTTCCTGTTCCTGCACGGCTGTTTCTTCGGGAACTGCCGGCTGTCCGGAAATATCCGCAGTGGTATCAATATAGTACTTGTTTGCGATGATTCCGGCGTAAATTCGACCAGGGCAGAACTCGCTTACCTTGTCGCAGATGCAAAGTCCCTCCTCGGAATCCTTGTCCTGGCAGTCAATAGCATCGAGGATAGCTTTCGGTGCAGCAGCCAGTGATTTTGCTTTTTCAATATCAGCTTCGTCAGGCTCTTTGACGGAACTGAGAAAATCCATTACGTTCTCCTGCAGCGGCTTCATAGCCTTTTCATATGCAGCAACATCTGAACGGATCGTCAAAAATCGCATAAGGTACGCTTTTGAGCTGTCGAACTCCCTTTTCAGGCGCAGGGAACGGCTGTTGATGACAGCGTTTTCAAATTCAAAAACAGGGGAGTTATCCGCAGGTATTTCGCTCTCCGGAAGCTGTTCCTTAGCGTAATCGACCACACTGTCGTACTTTGCGCTGAGGTCAGCGATAGTAATGGTAAGCTGTCCGACAGTAGTCCGTGACGGAACTTTTCCCTCGCTTATGGTGCTGATAATGTCCGCAAGCTGGCGTTTTGAGTTTTCAGCGGCATTGTTGAATTCTTGTATCAGTTCTCCGATGACCATAATAATTCCTCCTTTATAGATCATCTGCCATGCAGAAATACATATATATTATACCACATTCCGACAGCTTTCGTCAAGCAAAACGCCCATTATTTTTATTGAGTGTTGGACTTTTTTAGTATTTTTTACATAATAAAATGTCCCGTGCCAAAATGTTAAATTCAGCACAGGACACAAATTCATCTCAGACCAGCGATACGCTCCTTCATACCCTCCACATCAAGCACGCCGTAAGCGAAGCCCTTGCGGACGAGTTCCTCCGGGACGAACTGGTCATATTTCTCGAAATTCGGCACTTCATTGGGGTACACAAGGTCAAGGGGATCGAAATCCTTAGCGGCTTCCTCAGCGAGAACCTGGTAGAATTCCTCCTCAGTGGCGCTCATGCGGAACTGTATGAAATAGGGTCTTGCGGAGTCAAGTCCACGCAGACCCAGCCGCTCGCCGCACTTGATTTTCAGGAAGCGCTCCATTGCGAAGAACGCATACGTCCCCAGCCACGGGAAAAAGCACCACATATCGCCCCCCAGACATATCAGCGGCTTCTGGGTGATGAGGCTGTTTCTGGCGCTCTGACGGGCTTTTTCAAGGCGCACTACGGCGTTTTTCATAAGGTAGGGGAACTTTTTGTCCTCAGCGAGAACCTGTCTCATTCGCAGGAGTATCTTTGTGTTGATGTCGCCGGGGCAGTCACCGAAATACGCCGGAACTTTGCCCTTTACCTTCTCGCAGTACACCAGATGACGCTTGTGGTCGATCTCCTCAACTATCCACACATGACCGGCTATTGCAATTTTTTCCCCGATGGGCGGCGGGCTGACTATCGTACCCAGTTCATTGGACTGCCAGCGGACGGTGTACTCCTCGTTCTCCTGAAAAACGGCGTAGAATCGGAAGTTGTTGGTAATTTTCTCCCCGGCGAGCCCGACGATGAGTCCGCCCTCCTCGGTGGTCTGGATATGGTCGATGCTGATGAGGTGACGCAGGAGTATACGGTAGTCGTCCTGAGTGATCCTATGGAAATAGTGAAGTTTCAGAACCTTTGCCGCAAGCTGAGCCGGAGTGAGTTCACCGCAGCTTGCCAGGGTACTCATGGTCTGGTGGTACAAAAGGCTGAACGGCAGCCTGTCCAGCCGTGGCGGTTCGACCCAGCGCTCCTCCAGGTAGACCTGCACAAGAGCGATGCCCTGAAGCAGCTTCCACGGCACAGTTTCCGGCAGCATTGTCCGTGGTTCTGGCATTTCCTCCCTGATAACGAACCACATTTCCGGCGGCAGTTCACGCCTTCCGGTGCGCCCCATTCTTTGCAGGAAGGAGGACACGGTGAAGGGCGCATCTATCTGGAAAGCACGCTCCAGCCGCCCGATGTCGATGCCCAGTTCCAGGGTAGCGGTGGTGCAGGTGGTCATAAAGGAGTCCTCGTCCTTCATAGCGTCCTCGGCGGTCATGCGGTAGGCGGCGGAGAGGTTTCCGTGGTGGATAAGGAAGCGGTCAGGTTCGCCCTTAGCCTCGCAGTAGGAGCGCAGGGTGGTGGTGACGGCTTCGCACTCCTCACGGGAATTGACGAAAACAAGGCATTTTTTGCCCTTGGTATGCTCAAAAACGTAGCCCATACCAGCGTCGGCGTTCTCCGGTGCGGAGTCGGTAGCATTGTCCAGAACCGGCAGAGCGTCTGGTACATCGTCCTCTTTGGGTGGATTATTTGCAGCGGCGACATAGAAATGCTCCATAGACAGCCGCCATTTAGTGCCTTTTGCCTGAATTTTGGGAATTATCGTACCTTTACCAGTGCCATAGGCGAGGAAACGACCGGCAGCTTCCGGGTCACCGATAGTGGCGGAAAGCCCGATACGCCGTGGATTCACGCCAGCCATTCTCGCAAGGCGCTCGATGATGCAAATGGTCTGACCGCCCCGGTCGCCCCGCATGAGTGAGTGAACCTCGTCGATGACGATGAAGCGGAGGTCACCGAAAATTTTTGGTATAAGGGAGTGCTTGCGGATAAGCATAGCTTCGAGGGATTCGGGGGTTATCTGGAGTATACCGGAAGGATTTTTGAGCATACGGCTTTTGTGGGACTGAGAAACATCGCCGTGCCAGTGCCAGACGGGGATATCAGCTTCTGCGCAAAGGTCGGTAAGGCGGCTGAACTGGTCGTTGATAAGGGCTTTCAGCGGACCAATATAAACAGCGCCCACGGAGGAAGGCATATCCTCGGAAAACAGCGTAATTATGGGAAAAAAGGCGGCTTCGGTCTTGCCGGAAGCGGTGGAAGCGGACAGGAGGACGTTCTGGTCGGAGTTGAAGATAGCGTCAGCGGCGGCGGTCTGGATACCCCGGAGGGACTCCCAGCCGTTGCGGTAGATATAGTCCTGCACGAAAGGTGCGTAGCGTTCAAAAGCGCCCATTTTACCGATCCTCCTTCTTCTTAAACTTCGTAACTGTGGTATCGCTTGACGTAATCCACGAAATATAGGGAAATAACGCAAATGTGCCGCAGTATTGATTATACATTACAAATCAGATGGTGAATTCTGCGAATTCCTCGTCGTCGTCCTCCGCCCCGGCGCTGTCGCCGGAAGCAAAATCACCGGCGGAGATAAGTTCAGCAGGGGAAACCTGCGGATTCTGGTAAAGCACGTCCAGAAGCTCGATGAAATGCCGGATAATGTCACGGGGAGTAACGTGGGTCTGCGCCCCGACCTGGCTGAATTCCGCCTGAATAAAGGCTATCCTGTCCTCCTGGGTGAGCCGTGGCTGATAGCCGAAAAGAACGGCGTGAACGGCGGTGAGCTTCTCCGTGAGGACGAGCATTTCCTCGTTTGTCAGCGGCTCAAGCTTGATGACCGGCGCAAAACTGTCCCGCAGTCCAGCCCTTGCGTAGCGCCCCTCCGCCAGCCGTGACCGCAGCGCCTCGTAGCTGTAAACGCCCCGGCGTGTGTCCTCGATGCACTGAGGTGTTCCGCACATGATAACGCCGAAATAATGGGCTTTGTCCTGGAGAATGTCGTTGTATATGGTTAAAATTTTCTCATAATTGTTCTGCCGGGTTATGGAGTTGGGAATTTTGTAGATGTTCACCAGTTCGTCGATGAGGACGAGCATACCGCTGTAGCCGGCTTTTTTAAGGAATATAGCGAAAATTTTGATGTATTCGTACCAGTTTTCGTCGCTGATTATTATGTTCACGCCCAGGTCATTTTTCGCCTCGGTCTTGGTGGAATATTCGCCCCTGAACCAGCGTATCACCTTTGCCCGGAGCATTTCGTCGTCGCTGACGGTGGCGGTGTAGTACATGGTCAGAAGCCGAGCGAAGTCGAAGCCGTGGACGAGATCGTTTAGCTGCATCACGATCTGGGAGATGCGTTTTTCCACGAGCTGCTGGAATTCAGGGGAGTCCGCCGGAACGCCTGAATCCGCCAGAACTTCGCCCTGAACGGCACTTATCCACCGGTCGAGTATCAGGCTCAGCGCACCGCCCTCAGGGTGACTTTTCGTGGACATATTGCGGATAAGTTCACGGTAAGTGGCGAGTCCCTGCCCCTTGTTTCCGGAAAGTCGGCGCTCCGGGGAGAGGTCAGCGTCCACCACCACGAAGTTCCTGTCCATGACGTGGCTGCGGATAGTTTGCAGGAGAAAACTCTTTCCGCTTCCGAACTTTCCCACGATAAAGCGCATAGATCCGCCGCCGTCAGCGATTATTCCAACGTCGTGGAGCAAAGCGTCGATCTCGGTCTGCCGTCCGACGGTGATGTAGGGCAGTCCGGTTCGAGGCACAACGCCGCCTTTCAGTGAATTTATCAGTGCGGAGGCAATTCGTTTTGGTATGGTCATGTGAAATCTATCCTTTCAGAAGCAGAGCGAGGTCATCTGCATAATCCTCGATAATTTGCGGAATATCGCCAATTATCCCGATAACGTTGTCGGAAAACCTATCAAACAGCTTGGTGTTGATTGAGTCGTTCAGAAGTGAGGGGAGTTTCCCGGCGGACTTTGCGGCACTTTTCCAGTCCCCGCCACTGAGCAAAGCACGCAGGTACGCCATTTCGCCGGGGTCGAGGGGCAGGGGAGAAGTTTCCGGTTTACTTCCTGCAAGTCCGGCGAGATCATCTGCATAATCCTCGATAATTTGCGGAATATCGCCAATTATCCCGATAACGTTGTCGGAAAACCTATCAAACAGCTTGGTGTTGATTGAGTCGTTCAGAAGTGAGGGGAGTTTCCCGGCGGACTTTGCGGCACTTTTCCAGTCCCCGCCACTGAGCAAAGCACGCAGGTACGCCATTTCGCCGGGGTCGAGGGG
>CAMOEP010000002.1 GCA_946612185.1 uncultured Ruminococcus sp. | reverse complement strand
AAAACGGTATCCTTAGCTACTTCTCTCCGTCTTTGCATTTCATGGCTATATTCTACCACCTTTTTCTCCGTTTGTCAAGTACTCTGAATAAAGTTTTTTATTTAACTCACCTGCTGGCATCAGCAGACCCATTATTCCTCCGACATTCTTTTGCAGCATACTACACATTGTAAAAGAGTTTATTTACACAAGTTTTGTGCAGGTATACAAAGTTTTCCGAAATACCATGAGTTTTCAAGTTTTCGTGCGTCTTATATATATGGGAAGTTATGGTTTTTTTATCTATAACTGATATTTTCATTTGACAAATACACCTGTATGGTGTATAATATCTTTATATGTACATTTTAGGAGGATATATGCTTTCTGTAATTCTATCACTGGCTCTGCCGGCGCTGTTTTCAGGGCTTATGCTCTGTGTCCCGAAGCCTGCTGAGCCGCAAAAGACAAAAACCAAAAATTCCAAGAAAAAGCCAAAGTCCGATCCGGATCCACCTCCTTTAAATAAAAATAAACTTGCCATTTTCTCGGCGGTGTGCATTTTCCTGTTCCTTATCCTGCACTTCATTACCGCTGGATTTATGGCTGGCGGCGGACATATCCCACTTATTGCGGAGTTTCTTTACTTCGCCCTCGCTTACGGCAGTTTCGCCTGCAAGACTTTTGTAAAGAACGAGCAGAAAGTTCGCTTCATGAAAAGTGCGGCGGTATGCGCTGCGGCTGTCCTTGCGGCGGAAGTGCTGGTGTTCAACGGCAAAAGCCTTACCACCGACAAAAGCGTTCAGGCGTTCACCGGCAGTCAGCTTTTGATAACCGGTGAGTACACCATTGACGGCGATACTGTCACAATGACCGGTAACACCGAGGTTTACCTGAACGAAGTGCCGTCTTTCGCAGGCGGTCTGGTCATCGACGCTCGCCAGGAAAAGAACCTGAGCTGTCTGCCGTACCTTTGCGAAGTCAGCATGGAAGACCAGAATTTCCCTGCTTCCTACATCACAACTTCCTCACGATATCTGCAATCCGTGGGACGTGACGCTGATTTCAGCTTCCAGCCCTACGGCGACATAGTTTCCCTGAGAATACGGTTCTCCGACCTGAAACAGCCGGTAACGTTTACCAGTATTAAAGTGCTTCCGGCAGTTCCGTTCTCGTTCAGCATCGCCAGATTCCTGGTACTCCTTGCGCTCTGCCTTGCTGTATCCGCCGTGAGAGTATTCAGTCTGTGGCGGGTTTCCTACGACCGCCGGAAGTTGTCACACATCATCATGGCGCAGGTCATGGTGGTACTTTGCACGCTTATGGCGTTCTCATTCTTCAAGCCTGACCAGGAACTCACTCCTTACGACCCGGCTTCAAAAGTTGTCGGTGACCCGTACTACATGACCTTCGACGCTTTCCAGCATGGTCAGGTAAGCCTTGACTACGAAGCTGACCCCGGTCTTGCTGATCTGGAGTACATCTACAACTGGGGCGCTCGCACGGATTCCGGTCTGTTCTACCTGTGGGACTATGCTTACCACGACGGTAAGTATTACGTCTACTTCGGTACTGCTCCCACCCTCACGTTATACTACCCGTTATACCTGTTTACCGGGAAACTTCCCAACCTGCCTATCACTAACGACTGGTTCTGCACGCTGGCAGTCATATTCATGTGCGAGATGCTGCTGGCAGCCACGAAAATCCTCGCTCCTAAGCCGAATTTCCTGATGCTTCTGATGTCCATGCCTGTGGCGGCTGCCTGTGTGGGCGTGTTCAGGGTAATGAACTACTCGGACATCTACTGCGTCCCCATGAGCGCCGGTCTTGCTTACCTTTTCCTGTGCCTGTGGCTTGCGTTCTGCGCACTGGGCAGGAGCAAGAAATGGCAGCGGATCACGCTCCTGTGCCTTAGCGGTATCGCCCTGGTTCTTGCAGTCGCTTCCCGTCCGGGCATGGCGCTGAGTGCTGCGGTACTTATCCCTCTGTTCCTGGGAATCCTCTTTAACAAGAAGAATCCCCTCAAGGACAAGCTTTCTCAGGCGGCAGCTTTTGTTGTTCCGCTTGTTATCGGTGCTTGCGGCATCATGGCTTACAATAACGCACGTTTTGGCTCGCCCCTTGACTTCGGCGCTGCCTATCAGCTTACCGTCAGCGATATCAACGCAAACAAGATATACCTTTCCTCCCTGCCGGAAGCCATTTTCCACTATTTCCTCGCTCCGGCAAGAGTTGCTTCACACTTCCCGTTCTTTGAGTACACCTCAGTGGGACTTGCTAACTACGGTCACTACGTCTATGTTATGGACTACGTTTCCGCATTCACTTACCCCATTGTTATTGCCGGACTGCTTCTCCTGCCGGTAATTATCCGCAGAAAGAAACGCACCTCACGTTATGGCATCACCACTTTGCAAGTGAACGCTTTTTATGCCGTTTCACTTGTCATGGCGGTGTTCATTGCATGGCAGGACTTCTGCCTGGGCGGAGTTATCGCAACTTACATCATCGACATCATGCCCCTGATGCTTATTGCGTCGCTCCTGCCGATAATACGCTATTTCTCGGCACGTCCCGGCAAAAAACTCTACCTCTACAGCGCTTGTGCTGCTGTTATGGCGTTAAGCTTCGGCATCGGCTGGCTTGTAAACTTCTCCTACCTGAGAGGCTGCGTGAACCTCAGATGCCCTGAACTAATGGATAGTCTTGAAGATATTCTCATCTTCTGGCGATAAATTATTTTACGAAAGGAATCATTATGAAAAAAGTTATTATAATCGGTGCCGGCCCTGCCGGTCTGACCGCTGCTTATGAACTTCTCAGAGACAACTCCGGCGAGTACGACGTTACTATCATCGAGGAGACAAGCACCCTGGGCGGTATCTCAAAAACTGTAAACTACAAGGGCAACCGCATGGACATGGGCGGTCACAGATTCTTCTCAAAGATACCCGAAGTTAACAAGTGGTGGAGCGAGATGCTTCCTATGCAGGGTAAGCCCTCCTACGACGACCTCCTCCTCAGACGCAGGCTGGAAGTTGAGGAAGGCGGCCCCGACCCGCAGAAGTCCGACAGAGTTATGCTGAAGCGCAGACGTGTTTCCCGTATCCTCTTTAACGACAAGTTCTACGACTATCCTGTTTCACTCAAGCCTGAGACACTCAGGAACTTTGGTCTGTTCACTACCGCTAAGGTGGGTCTTAGCTATATCGCTGCTGCCCTCCATAAGCGACCTGAAAATAATCTGGAGAACTTTTACATCAACTGTTTCGGTAAGGAACTTTACTCCATGTTCTTTGAGTACTACACCGAAAACCTCTGGGGCAGACACCCCAGCGAGATCGACGCTTCCTGGGGCGCTCAGCGTACTAAAGGTCTGTCTATCGTGGGCATCATCAAGGACTTCGTGGGCAAGACTCTCGGTGTCAAGAATCGTCAGGTAAATACTTCACTTATTGAGGAATTCAAGTACCCCAAGCTTGGCCCCGGCGAACTTTGGGAAGTTACAGCTATCGAGGTAAAGAAGCTGGGCGGCAAGTTCATCATGAACTCCTCCGTTACAAAGCTTCACAAGAATTCCGACAATATCCTTACCGGCGTATCCTTTACCCGTGACGGAAAGCAGTACCGTCTGGACGGCGATATCATCATCAGCTCAATGCCTGTAAAGGATCTGGTTGCCGGAATGAACGATGTTCCCTCCGAGCCTAAGAGGATCGCTGCCGGTCTGCCTTACCGTGATTATATGACCCTGGGCGTTCTCGTTCCACGCCTTAAACTGAAGAACCTGACAAATATGCGCACCGTGGGTAATATCGTCCCCGACTGCTGGGTATACGTTCAGGACAGACGTGTTAAAATGGGCAGATTCCAGGTTTACAACAACTGGTCACCGTACATGGTAAAAGACCTGAAACATACCGTATGGCTTGGTCTGGAGTACTTCGTAAGCGAGGGCGACAACTTCTGGAATATGTCCGAGAAGGAGTTCTCTGACTTCTGTGTGGACGAAATGGTAAAGCTGGGTCTTATTGACAGCGCCGACGAAGTCCTCGACACCCACATGGAGAAGGTAAAGAAGGCTTACCCTGCTTACTTCGATACCTACGAGGAAATGGATACCCTTATCGACTACCTCAGCACTATCCCCAACCTTTACTGCGTCGGCAGAAACGGTCAGCACCGCTATAATAATATCGACCACTCTATGTGTACTTCCTTCGAGGCTGTAAAGAATATCAAGGAGGGCGTTACCACCAAGGACAATATCTGGAGCGTCAACACTGAGAAGGAATACCACGAGGAGAAGAAGTAATGGCAGGAAACAGCAATTTGCAGGAGGTCAAGGACATAATCAGCTCTGGCAGGATAAGCAGGCTTTTCGCCGGTGATACCGAGAATACCCTGATACAGTTCTTCCGGTACATCTTCGTTGGCGGTCTTGCGACAGTGGTTGACTGGGCAGTATCGTTCATACTGTTCAAGTTCGTTTTCCACGAAAGTCTGCCGGTTCTGGCAAACTCGATCTCTTTCGTGGCTGGTCTTATCGTAAACTACCTCATCAGCACTTTCTGGGTTTTCAGCAGCTCAAAGGTGGAAAACCGCCTGGTAGAATTCCTGATATTTGCAGCTATCGGCGTTGTGGGACTTCTCCTGACTATGGGCATCACTTGGCTGTTCAAGCTGTGGCTGGCTGATACCACAAGCCTCTACCAGCTTCTCGCTAAGATAGTGTCCACCGCTGTAGCATTTTTCTGGAACTTCTTCGCAAGAAAAGTTATCCTCTATTCAAAAAAATCCGCTTGACGGCGGTGTGTAAAAACCTGATATAAAGAAATATTATCCCCTTTGAGCAGGCACATGAAAAGTGCAAAACTCAAAGGGGATAATTTTATCAAGATAACAGAAATTTGCGGCAGCACCGCCAAAAAACAGCCAGAAGGCTTAAAGTCATTGTCTGTTCTTCCTGAACACCCAGAATTTATTCAGCAGGAAATTCAGGGGAACAGTGACCAGGAGATTGAAAATCGGGGCGATAAGCTTGCTAACGCCCATAATATCGACCTGAACGTACAGGAGGATATTGTACAGAAGCAGACCTGTGAATGCGTAGCTTACATAGGTTTTAAGCAGGGAGCGAAGAAAACTGCGTTCCTCACTTTGTTCTTTCTTAAATGTAAAGCGGTCGTTCCAGTAGAAACTCCAAAGCACGCTGAGAATAAATGCTATAATGGAACTTATCATGTAGTCGGAATCAGGAAACAGTCCGCAAGCGCCAAAAATGCGCAGGGAAACGACATAGATCAGGTAGGATATTACCGTATTTGAAAGCCCGACTATTCCGAATTTAATGAACTGTTTCATCGCTGTTGTGCTTATCGAAGTTGATGCGTTCCTCCTCAATGACGAGGGGACGGTTTTTGACACGTTCGTTGATGGAGAGAATGTACTCACCGATCATTCCGAGGAAGAAAAGCTGTATGCCGCCGATGAAGAATATGCCCACGATTATCGGAGCCATACCTGCTGAAAAAGTGAACCAGTGGGTCAGCTTGTAGATAAGGTAGAAAAGACCGGCTGCAAAGCTGAGAGCTGCCGATATTACGCCCAGAAACGTTGCGAATCTCAGACCAACTTTGGTGTACGCAGTAATACTTATCATAGCGGTATCGTAGAGCCGGGAGAAACTTCCCCAGCTTTTTCCGTGCTTCCTGGCGGGCTGAACATACTGTATAACTTCCGGGTCACCGATAAATTCCATAACATATCCACGCAGGAAGGGGAGAGGGCCTTTAAGTTCACGGATAACGTCGATGAACTTGCGGTCGTACAGACCGAAGCCGGTAAAATGCTCCAGATAATTACCGTCGGAAAACTTGCGGATTATCTTGTAATAAAGCGACCTGACAGCGTATTTCAGCTTACTTTCTCCGGAACTGGTCTTCTGACCGGCGACTACCATGCACCCCTGCTCCCACTTTTCCACGAACTTTGGTATCATATCCAGCGGGTCCTGGAAATCCGCACAAAGCATAACGATACAGTCGCCGGAAGCCTGGGTCAGACCGTAGACAGGGGAGCGCAGCCAGCCGAAGTTACGTTCGTTGAAAATAGCCTTGACGTTGCTGTATTTCTTGCAAAGAAGCCGGATAATTCCCCGTGTTCCGTCAACTGAGTCATTGTCGATAATGATTATCTCATGGTCATACTGCGGCAGCGAGGTTTGAAGCTGTTCCTGAAGCTGGTCAACCAGTTCACCGATATTCTGCTCCTCGTTATAAGTCGGTATCACGATAGATATGGTATTTCTGCGGTTTGGTGAGTAACTGTTCATTCCGGCTGATTCTCCTTACTGTAGATAAAGACGAAATTTGTCTCCGCAGTTTCTTCGTCGATAATGGGGACTTCCTCCAGCGCCTCGCCACGGACTGTGAAGCAGCGGTAGCCATATTCCGCCATAAAAGCGATAACGTCATTGGGGTGGTAGCCGAACTTAGCGGCGTGCTTTCTGAGAAGCTCGCTGTAAACGATCGGGTGGAACTTGCCGAGGGTTTTCTCAGCGCCTTCAAGTACGAACTTTTCGTTTCCTTCCACGTCTATCTTGATAAGGTCGATGCGGTCGAGGGACTTTTCAGTCACATAATCGTCAACGGTGCTTACCTGGCACTTCACCTTTTCGAGTTCCAGTGAGCCGGTATATTTGCCGAATTCGTCGGCTCTCTTGCAGTAGAATTCATCGGTCACAGGGCGCAGGGAAGCGGCTTCGCTCTCACCGGGCAGGTAGAAGTCGAAAGTACCCTTCTTGTCGGACATACCCAGACAATTCGGGTGCAGACGTTCAGTGTCAGCATTATTGATACTCAGTGTTTTGAGGAGATTTTCAAAGGTAGTGGGAACAGGTTCAAAAAGGTGCAGTTCCATATCAGGGTGTTCGTTAATTATCTCCAGGCTGAACATACCGTTATTAGCGCCGATATCCAGAGCGACTTTGCAGCCGTTCTCGTCGATCAGTCTGTTTATCATCAGCATATCGAAATGCTCAGGGTCAACAGGGTTCACAAGGTCTATCTCGGCTCTGCACATAGCCTGTGAGAAGTCGAAAAGCAGCTTCACGCCGGTTTTCTTTTCCAGGATAACTCCCTCGGCTGTTATAGAAATGCCTGCACATTCCTCATGGTTTTTCAGTATTTCCTGAAGCTGTGGGAGAACGTAGGTATAGTTCTCACGCATGATAGTCCAGTAAAGTTTTTTATCAATAATTCCTTTGCAGTAAGCGTCCTGCAATTCTTTCATTCTCATGATCTGATCCTCCTTAAAGTCACTTGCTAATATAATCAAGAACCCGGCTGAACCCCTCACGAATGGAGTATTTTGTGTCCCAGCCCAGACTTTTAAGTTTGGCATTATCCGGTGCAGCATCGCCAATAGCGGTATTTTCGACATAATGCTCATCGGTGCTGCGCTTTTTGTAGCTGACATTAAGGGCGATGTCAGTGCGCAGGGAAGCGAGTATCCGGGCGAGTTCCCTGATAGTGACGAACTGCTCTGTATTGCAGACATTGTACGCTTCACCGGCAGTACCTTTGGTGATAATGGTGAAAAAACCGGCAATTGCGTCAGCGATATAACAGAATGAGCGCATACCAAGTCCGTCGCTTTTTATGACGATATCCTCGCCCAGAAACACGTTTCTCATGAACGACGCATACACACGGGGGTCATTGAAGATATCCATAGTCGGGGCATAGGTGTGCCATATCCTTGCGATCTTGACCGGTACACTGTACTGCTTCATAAATGAAATGCAGATAGTTTCAGCCATGCGCTTGCTTTCGCTGTAGCAGCTATGGATATCCAGGGGGTCAAGCAGACCAAGGTCTGATTCGGAGATGAGTTTCCTGCCGGATATTTTTCCGTAAACGTCGCCGGTGCTGAACATGAAAAAGCATTTCACCTTCTTCTCAGCAGCCAGTTCCAGCAGGTGATAAGTTCCCAGAACGTTAGGGCTGAGAACGTCCACGGGGCAAACGTCGTAATACTGCGGACTTGCAAGGCTTGCGGCGTGGATAATGAAGCTTATATCCTCATCAATTTGCAGCTTTTCGGTAACAGGGGAGGTGATGACACGGACATTTTCCGAGCGTCCGGCTTTGCCGAATCTTTTGAAGAAGCGTTCCTCTGACCTTACCTGAGCCAGGATACGGATACCAAAGCCCTTGCAGTCGTTCAGCCACATCAGCATGAACGTAAAATACGAAGCCAGCATACCGTTTGCGCCGGTTATGAGGACAGTGCTGCCCCGGAACATTTCCCAGTCAATGTTCCGGCTGTAGATGTCCTCCAGGTCTTCAAGAATAATATTTTTCTGCATCATATTACAGTTCAGCGATCATATTAGCTGCATTTTCCTCACGGCTGAGGAATGGGAACATATCGTTGTAGTCATGGGCAACGAGAGTACCGTCGGGCATTTTTTCGGAGGTTATCCTTGGGATAAGGGGCTGCCACTGGGGAGTCATGACCTCGCAGATAACAGGGCCATTCTCTGCAAAGACCTGCTTAACAGTCTCCTCGATCTGCTCTACGCTGTCGATGCGGAAATATGGTATCTCATATGCGGCGGCGATCTTTTTCAGCTCCGGACACCATACACCTGAATCAGGGCCTTCACCTATGAAGCGGTCATCCATGAAATTGCGCTGGGTGGAGCGTATAAGCAGATAGCCGTTATTATTCAGCACAAAAGTTTTGACCGGCAGGTTATTATGGTGGATAGGTGCGAACTCCTGTATATTCATTTGCAGGCTGCCGTCACCTGTGATAACGACAGTATCCTGGCGGTCGTTGGCGATGCACGCACCGATTCCAGCGCACCAGTATCCCATTGAACTGATGCCTCCGGTGGTAAGGAACTGCTGCCCTTTCTTTATCTTCCAGGTCTGGCAGGCAACGTGGAAACATGAACCTGTATCCACAAGGATATTTGCGTTATCCGGAGCGAGTTCAGAGAGTTTATCCACGAAGTAGTAGGAATTTACCGGCTTTTCGTCCTTATACTCAGGCAGAGCGACAGGGTACTTTGCCTTCCATTCAGCGCACTGTTTTGCCCACTCAGAGTAGTCCGGGAGAGTTTCGCCAGCAAGGGAGTCATTGAGTGCAGAAATGACCTTCTTGCAGTCCAGACGGTACTTTTCATCAATGAGAACGCCGGGTTTGTCCAGTTCCTCCTGATCTATATCGACAACGATCTTGTAAGCGTGCTTGCCGAACTTTTCCGGGGAATGACCCACCAGTGACGAAGCAAGGCGGCAGCCCAGTGACAGGATAAGGTCAGCGTTCTGGATAGCGATATTGGCGGAACGTTCGCCGTAGTTGCCGGGTCTGCCCACATACAGAGGGTGAGCGGACTCAATAAGGTCAATACCCAGACGGGCGGTGATAAGCGGGATACCGGCAGTTTCCACAAGGGTTCTGAGTTCCTGACGAGCGCCGGAAAGACTTACGCCCTGACCTGCAAGAATGACAGGTCTTTTTGCCGATCTCAGGCGGTTTACCACTGATGAAGCAGCGCAGCTAAGCTGGTAGGAATCCTCCGGCAGTTCCTTATTCTGGTAAGGAAGCTGGTTTTCGGGAACTTCCGCACGCTGTATATCAAGCGGAACATCTATCCATACCGGGCCGGGTCTGCCGGTGGTGGCAGCATTCCAGGCTTCTTCAAGGTAGCGGTCTACCTGTGCTGTATCGTCGATAGTTTTGAAGTACTTGACCACGCCCTGAACCATTGAGCGTATATTGATACCCTGGATTCCAAACTGGCGGATATTGGTCTTTTCCTCATACTGGACGAAGGAGAGGTTAGCCTGACCGGAAATCACTATCATAGGCGAAGAATCGGTGTATGCACCCACCACGCCATTCATAGCATTGACGCTTCCGGGGCCTGCGGTAACGAGGGCGATAGCAGGCTTATTCTTTATTCTGCCGTAAGCCTCAGCGCTCATGGTGCAAGCCTGTTCGTGGTGGTGACAGATGATGCTGTAGTTCTTGTTTCTGCCGACAGCGTCATCAAGGTACATAGCCTGACCGCCGGTTATCATGAAAACAGCGTTCACGCCTTTTTTATTGAAGAAATCGAAGATATATTCTGAAACGTTCATAATCACAACTCCATTACGTTAAAGATTCAAGCATATAAGATTCCATATCTGAGGATACGGGATTAGCAAGCTGCTGCGCCACGGCGATGACCATATCTTCCTGACCGCCTACGACTTTGCGCTTGCCCAGTTCGATGAAAATGTCTCTTGGGTCAACTCCGAACTCTTTTGCAGCGGCAAGCACCTGTGTTCGGAATGAGGAGAAAACTCCCGACATACCGCTGATTATGCTGACATCGGTCAAGGCTCTGTCCTCGGTCATAGCCTTGCGGACGATGTTCTCGGAAGCGTCGAGCATGGCATACAGGTCTTGCTTTACGTCAAATCCCTCTTTGATGAGGAGCGCAGCCAATGCCTCAAGCTGGACATTTCCTGCACCAGCGCCAAAACCTCTGAGAGTGCCGTCAATAATTCTTGCGCCCTCCTGGATAGCCGTGTAAGCGTTTGCAACTGCAAGACCCATATTGTTATGCGGGTGGAATCCGACGAGGACGTATAGTTCGTCAACAAGTGCAGCGATAGTTTTCTTCACCATTTCCGGCGTTGAAGCACCTGCGCTGTCCATGAGGATAATTCCGTGAGCGCCGTAGGACTGCATTTTTCTTGCCTGTTCGATTATCTGTTCCACCGAAGCCATATGGTAGCTCATCAGCACGCCATATACCTCTTTGCCTTGTTCACGCAGGAACTCGATATGCTGCCGGGTGGTGTCAGCCTCGGTGCAGTGGCAGCCTATCTTGAAAACGTCCACGCCATGCTCTATTGCCGGAACGAGGTCGTCCCTGATAGTGCCGAATCCGGGGATCATGTAAGCTCCCAGTTTAGTGTGGCGCAGATGTTCACGGGCAGTACACAGCATTTCACGGTCAGAGAGTCTGGAAAGTCCCACTTGCAGGGACGAAGCGCCCAGACCGTTGCCGTGTCCCACGACAATGGTGTACATACCGGCATTGTCCATAGCCTCGCAGTAGTCCACGATAGTCTCCTTTGAAAGCTGATGTTTCACCGCATGAGAGCCGTCCCTGAGTGTTGCATCAAAAAACCTGATATTACTCACAAAAGCTTCCTCCTTGCGTAGTTTTCGGCTATCTCCACCGCCGCACAGGTGATGATGTCCAGATTGCCGGCGTAGGAGGGGAGAAAGTCACCCGAACCCACCACTTCTATGCCGACAGTTATGCGTCCGTTCTCAAATATAGGCGGCAAGACGACCTTGTAACCCGGAACATAAGCCTGGATCTCCTTCTCGACCCTTGCCACAGCCCTGCAAACCCTGTCCATATCCGGGTCATTGGCGAGGGCGTAAATAGTATTGTGCATTTTAACAGGCGGTTCAGCGGGATTGAGAATGATTATAGCCTTGGCGTTTCTGATGCCGCCCAGTTCGATGAGAGCTTCCTTGGTGGTTTGGGTAAACTCGTCGATATTGTTACGAGTACCTGCACCGGCGGACTTGGAAGCGATAGTTGCGACGATCTCCAGATAATCCACATCAGCCGCTTCACTGATAGCCTTTGCCAGCGGAACAGTTGCCTGACCGCCGCAGGTAACGCAGTTCACGCCCGAAAGTTCCATAGCACTGTCAAGGTTTATCTGAGGGATACAGAATGGAGCGATATGCGCCGGGGTAAGGTCGATCGTGTACTTGCCCAGAGATTGCAGTATAGGCGCATTGTACAGGTGAACTTTAGCAGATGTTGCATCAAAAACGATCTGGCAGCAATCGGGGTTTTCCTCGATATACCTTATAGAGTCGTATGTTACAGGCACGCCCAGCGCTTTTGCGGAAGCGATGCCCTTTGAGTCACGGTTGTGACCGGCGAAAATACCACATTCCAGTACATCAGAGCGTCTGACCTTCATAAGCAGGTCAGAGCCGATGTTGCCTGTTCCGATTATTCCGACTTTGATTTTTTCCATATTAACTTACCTTGAATAATTATTTCAGCGTATAATGATAGGCAGAACGTACATGAATACGAAGAATGACGCAGTAACCAGAGTGAATACCGGGTATGCGAGTTTTCCGACAGCAGGCAGTTCTGTGATATCCTTGTGCAGTCTGTGGCTGATAAGAAGAACGAGGGAGAACATAAGTCCGGCAAGGCTGATAACAGCGCCGTAAATGATGAGCCGTGGCATATATTTCATGGATATCTCACAATGACCGTCGGGGAGTTTAACAGCCATGAAAGCGCCGTTCATTACGGGGAGAACTTCAGCCTCAGCGCCGTTTACGACAGCGTGCCAGTCAGCAGAGTATGTAACAGGCAGGAACATATAGTTATTGCCCTTAACATCAGCGGTGATGCTCAATGAATTCTTACCGGCTTCATAGGAGGAAGCGCAGGAATTTTCGTACTTTTCCTGAAGTTTTTTCATATTGTTAAGGTCGAGGAAAACGTACTTGTTCTGGTCGCCCTGCTTGAGGGTACTTTCGGCAGACAGCGTGATCTTGTCGCCCTTTTCAAAGCAGCCGGCAAAGAGTATCTTGGACTTCGGGTCTCTTATTTCGGTGTTATCAAGCTCTTCAAAGTATGGCAGGACTATACGTTCGCCGTTTACTTTTATGTTATTCTCGTCATACATCTGAGCGTAGAGGATACAGTGGCAGTCTGCCGTCAGATCATAGCTGAAAACGGTGTCCTCGTTGTCGGCGTAGAGCAGTTCGTCGTCCGGCTCAGCGGAGGGCAGTTCCCGGAAAATCGGGGAATCGCTGTCAGAAAGAGCGTTAGCTATCTTGATCTGATGACTGAGGAGGATATCTTCCTCATCGGTTTTGTCGGTGTCCAGGATACGTTCATCGCAAAGCATACCGAAGGGCAGGGTGTAGTTAATGTCATAGACTGAATATTCGCCCACCTGACAGGTCTTGGTGTATAGTTCTTCCGGAACGTATGGGTCACCGTAGACGATAAGCTTCTTGTTATTCAGGAGAGCGTCGCTGAAAACAGTTCCGCCGAAATCGTAATTAGCAGTCCACTCAGCGGCGTATCCCAGGTCATCGAGTTCCTGGCTGATAATACCGCCTGCTTCGCCGGTCCACTGGTTTATGGAGGGATAGCGAAGAAGTATCGGATAGTTTCTGGAAAGCGCCGGATAAAGCAGCTTTACTCTTGAAATGTTATCGTTTTCAAGACCTGCATTATCACGCAGTTCCAGGGTGTCACCGATGAACTTGTCTCTTGTGGTATAGTAGACACGAAGGCTGGTATCCGAATAAGACAGCGGCGCAATGAAACAGACGGAAGTGACCGCAGTTTTCAGGACAGTTATCCAAAGGAACAACTGCTGCCTTGTTTTTTTCGGAATGAAAAGCATTATCAGGTACGCCAGAGTGAAGCATCTGAAAATAAGTGGAGTGTTATAGTATGAGGCTCTGCTTTCATGGATACCGTAGTCCACGAAGGTAAGGGACATCTCAATCAGCTTCCAGAAGCCTGTAATTACCGATATACCGCAAATAGAAAGGAGAACATACCAGCTTTTCCTATCTTCTGTCTTTTGTGTGATATCCTTATCGTTATACATCATCAGCAGGTGAGCCGCAAGTTCCACAGCCACGAATGAGAACATATAACCATTGCGGTAGGGAAAGTGCATATATGAACCAAGCTGCCATAAAAGGAGAACGCCTTCGTTATAGATCGGTATCAGCATAAGCAGATATATACATATGTAGAACATCGAGTTTCCAGGGAGTTTTTTCCTCTTTTTGATCGCAGAGAGCAGCACAATAACAAGCATTACCAGGACTATTTCAGTGTTGAAGGGGAGAAATTTCTTCTGCACATCAAAATCGCTGAACGACATCTTGAAAATTTCCATAAGTGTGTAGCTGTTTTCGTTGTTATTGGTGATGCGCTTGGTAGTAGTCCATTTCATCACAGCCGGCAGAAAAGTAACCATTGAAAGGGCAATAGCGGTGAACGTATACAAGCCGACTTTTGCAGAAAGAGTTCTTTTAGCCTCCTTATCTTTGAGGGTGAACGTGTAGCAGAAGGCATAGAACAGAATAAATATCAGGGTCATTATTCCGAGGTACGGCTGAGTTACCAGTTCAAAGAACAGCGCCAGAAGATATGGCAGACCGCTGCCTTTCGAGAACATATGCCGCAGCGCCAGCATAAGTATGGGAAGAAAGACCATGGAATCCACGAAAAACGTGTTTGTATAGAACTGGAGCAGGTAACCTGAGAATGTGTATATCATGCTCAGAGCGACCTGCATGGGCAATGGAATGACAAATACCTTTTTCAGGTACAGTGATATGTTAAATGACGTGATAACAAGCTTTATCAGCAGGAAAAGCGCCATAAAATGCAGGACGTATTCGGGTTTCAGGAAGAAAAACACCCAGTTTATCGGGTGCAGGGATATTTCAGGATAAGTACTTGTCATATCCGAACCAGCGCCCTCGAACCAGTCATAGATGAGGGATTCCTGACCGTGAAATATCTCATAATTACGGGCGTAAAGGGAGACATACGCCTGGTTCATGTCATAGTAAGACACATTAGACTCCCCGAAAGGGTAAACTCCTTTGATGACAAAGGTCAGAAGCAGAATGGCGATCGTCAGCAGGGGAGGGATAACAAGGCAAAGGTTTGAGCGTAGTTTTTGTTTCATTAATACAATCAGTCACTTTCAGCATTTATGATGCCATAAAATTTATATATACTACATTATTATACTATATTATAACATCATTTTCAAGTATTTTATGAAAAGGCACGCAAAAAAATCTCCGCAGGCATATTCCGGCGGAGAATCATGTAATGTTTTTATTCCTCAGGTTCGCTCAGGTATTCGTCCAACATATCGTCCTCGAATTCGCCGTCTAAGAAGATAGCGATCGTCTCGAAAAGAAGTGCGGTGATATCCTCATGTATAGACTCGTCGCCGTGGTCATCTGTAACGATATTGCCCGTGTCGAGATCGAGGAAAATAGTCTCGCCGTCACCGACCATGTCACCCAGGAGGATATAGTTCTTCTCGTCGCCCCATTCCCATTCGGTATCGAGGTTGTCCTCAATATCAGACAGCGGAAACAGATCCAGGTTTCCGGCGGAAAGGGTCATGCCGTTGGCGAATAAATAAAACTTACGCAGATGGTCTGGCAGCTTAATATTGTTCTTCTCCTCAAATTCTTTTATCATATCCTCAGAAGCCGGCTCATACAGTTCCAGCTCGATATCGTCAGGGAATTCCTGCGCCAGGTGGATAAACAGTCTGATCTCCTCAGCAAAATCAGCACTGTCCGGAACGACGACCTTATCAAGATCCTGAAGATCAGGAGAATTTGGATAATCTGACATAGCAAGTACCTCTTTTCAAATAGTTTGATGAATGGTGAAATTCACCCAATTATTATAACACTGATGATGAGATTTGTCAATAGTTTTCAAAAATTTAAGGCAACACCGCAATCTCTGTGCGGTGTTGCCTTAACAATTTCCGGTCATTCCGCTTCACTTTTGCCTGGTTATCTCATCACTGAGCCGGAGTATTTCAGGGGCAGCTTTTTTCCGGCGTGAACTGGTAATATGCCTGTAAACCGGAACAGCCGCAGCCATAACAGCAAAGGCTGCCAGACCAAGGACAATACCGGGAACGAGTGCGGCGGAGCGGGTAATTATCAGCAGGGCGAGTATCAACATAGCCGTACCGATGCAGCCTACAAGAATGGAGATAACGATGCCGGGGCGTTCGCACTCATGGTCGAGGCGGCGCAGTTTTTCCAGTTTATCGTCATTTGCAGGCAGGTCGATATATTTCCTGCGTATCTGTTCCACTTCCGCATTACGGGCGGCGGAGTAGGTATATGTGAACTTATCCTCCATGAGCGACCTCCTTCGGCAGTTTTACGGTGAATGTGCTTCCCTTTCCGAGCTGACTTTCCACGGTGATCTCAGCGCCGGTGATATCGGCTATACGCTTGACCAGAGCCAGTCCAAGACCGTTTCCCATAGACGAGTGGGAAGTGTCACCCTGGTAGAACTTCTCGAAGATATGCCTGCCGGTATCGCTGTCCATACCACAGCCGGTATCTGAAACGCTGACGATAGCGAAGCAGTCCTCCTGCCGGACACAAACGCTGACAGTACCGCCGTTTTCGGTGAATTTAAGTGCATTGGATATGAGATTTTTCCATACTATGCTAAGGAGTTCCGGGTCGGCGGTGACGGTAACACAGTCGTCGATATCGGTATCAATGGCGATATCCTTTTCTTCCCACTGGTTCTCGAAATCAAGAAGGCATTGGCATATCTGCTCTGAAAGGTCGTAGGTGCGTTTCTGGGGGTAGATCTGCTGATTTTCCAGTTTATTGAGTTTGAGGATATTTTCCACAAGCGAGGAAAGTCGGCGGGTCGCCTGGTCGATAGCCTCGGCGTATTCTTTCCGCTCCGTGGGGGAAACGTTGTCGCCGGACAGCAGAGCGGCATAGTTTCGGATAACAGCAAGAGGGGTTTTCATTTCGTGGGAAACGTTGGAAACGAAGTCCGTCCGGAGAGTTTCCACGCCGGAGAGTTCCTGAGCCATTTTGTTTATATATTCAATTATCTCGTTATACTCAGCCATACCGGACAGGTCGGAAACCGGCTGTATACGGGTATCAAAATCGCCTGCGGAGATACGTTCCAGTCCCTTGGTAATGCGCATAACCGGGCGTTCCGTGAAGAACTTCCGGCGGAGGGTGTCGAGTATCCAGAAGATAAGGGTTATCAGCATCACGTTTCCGAACGTTACCGGAGCAGCCTGACGTATCTGTTCTTCCGGCAGGTCGAGGAAGTGGAAGAACAGGAAGAACGAGCAGGTGACAACGAATGATATAAGCAGGAAAAATACGATGAATTTGTACACACCGGCGAGCTTTTTATTTTTCATGCAGCACCGCCTTGTAACCCAGACCGTGAACGGTAACTATCTCGAAGTCGCTGCACCCGGCGAACTTTTCCCGGAGTTTCCGCATATACACGTCCACAGTCCGCAGACCGGAGGTGGACTCGATGTCCCAGAATTCCTCCATAAGAGCGGAGCGGGTAAAGGTCTTTTTGGGGTAGGAGAGCAGCTTATAGAGCAGGTTGAATTCACGGACAGTCAGGGGGATCTCCTCGCCGTCCAGGACAGCGGTACGCTCATCGGCGTTCATGGTCAGGCTGCCAACGGTAAGCTGACGGGCGCTGTTTATCCTGGCACGGCGCATAATAGCCCCGATCTTCAGGATAAGTTCGTCCAGATCAACAGGCTTTACCAGATAGTCGTCAATGCCCAGACGGTAGCCCTTTTGCTTTGAGAACATATCGTCCTTGGCGGTCATGAAAAGGATAGGTATCTCCTTGTCGATGCTGCGGACAGTCTCAGCGAATTCAAATCCGTCGATACCTGGCATCATGATATCGGAAATAATAAGGTCGAAGATATTGCCGTACATTATGTTGTAAGCCTCGTTAGCGCCGTTAGCGCCGGAAGCCTGACAGCCGTTTTTGTTAAGGAAGGTACAGACGGTGCTGCAAAGTTCGCAGTCGTCCTCTACCACAAGAATTCTGTACATAGTATCACCTCTTTAGAATAGTATATCACGGAAATGTTTACGTTTTGTTAAAGTTACGGAAGTTCACAAAAAATTAATAAAGGCACAATATGCAAGTTATTTGATTCAATATATCATTTACAAATCGTTCATATTAGTGTAAAATATAGACGTATTAGGGAGAATACTCCTTAAGAAACCATTCCTCTTTAACGGGCAGTCTGTCGGATGTAAGCCTATAAGCCGGCAGACAGCCTGACTTTTTTACCTGTAGCAGCAGTGTGGATAATCAGAGTGTGTGACACTTAAATATCACCGTGCAAGGCATTAGGCGTTCCTTGTGCGGTGGTATTATTTTATGCGGTGGTATTATTTTAAAGGTATACCCATATAGAAAACTTGCCCCGAAGCGTTTCAAAGTGCTTCGGGGCATTGTGCTGCCGCTGAGCGAACGGCGGTGCATTTTACGTTTTGCTCGTAAACTGTAATTATTACTGTAAATCAGAAATTAGATTAATTACAGAATACCTGTAATATCTATAACGCCAAATGAAATAAAAAATGCGCTTAATGACAGTATTATTAATGGTATCTTCCATGCATAATTATTTGAATAAATACAATCCTTTGAAAAAGAAGTTAGTTTTTTGTGAAGTGTTGGATATATAGATACTACTTCATAAAGATCATCTTTCTTTACCCTTAGCACAATTTTCAAGCCTACATCAGGTGGACCAGCCACAAAATACTTCAAATAAAAACTGTATCTTGGACAAGATATTTCGTAACAATTATTCCTTATTCTATATTGTATATAAAAATCATGGGTGTCTGGATTTTCGTCGATCACTATTCCAGTCACTGATTTGACTCCACGGATTGCATCTCTAATCCAAAGAAATATTAAGATAAAGAGAAGTATCAGTCCAAATATAAGATAAAACCATCCCAATTTCGCATCACTTTCCTTAATTGAAATTACAACATAGCACTTCTAAATCCCGGTTTAGCAGAGAAAGTTCAGTATTTTTCCCGCATCAGAATAAGTTTATTTGTTTACTATCATATCATTGAATTACGAAACAAAGCATCATTCAATCTCCCATTTTGGATATGTCACTCTATATCCATCGTGGAAATGCACCTTATACTTTCTTCCGCATCTTTTACACTTTGTATGTGCATATACATCTATTCTGTTGTATCTATAACCCTCGCCTGTCATTCTGTAATCGAATGGATCTTCACCAATGATCTCAATATAACCCTGCTCGCTCAGATCTTTTGGCAGATCTTGTGAAATAAGAAAAGACTCACAATAGCAGTCAAAGAGATCGCTTCCGTCCGAAAGTGTGATCTGCATTCTTTCATTGCAAGGAATATGTGCAAATAACAAGACGTATTTCTTAGGGTAATAGTCGTCTATCAGTTTCAGATCTTTCCATTTCGGTTTAATTATACGTCTGTCAAACAGCAGGCAAGCTGCATCAAAATATCCAGTTAGGATAGCCTTCCTGCTGCGAAAAATCACATCAGTATGTTTCCGCAAATCAATTTCCATAGTTTTTCTTTCCGATCAGAGTTTTTCAGCCCACTGAGCCATTTCCTCGCCGGAAGCGTCCTGGGGGAAGCGAACAGCGTCAGCGATAACAGCACCCTTTACATGGGGCTGGAGTTTTTCCAGGGTCTTGCCTATCTTGCTGGAGATAGACGAAGCGAACAGTCCCACCTTTTTGCCGGTGAAGTCGTATTGCTCAGTAAAGGAATTTACCACCACAGGCGCACAGCCGTACCAGATAGGGAAGCCGATAAAAACTCTGTCGTATTCGCCCATATTGTCAACGCCTCCGCCGCAGGGAACTTTTTTCTTGCCGAACCACTCCTTATTGCAGCGGGCGAGGGGATTCTTCCAGTTCACGTCAGCCTCAGAGTAGGGGGGATCAGCGGTGATCTCGAAAAGGTCAGCGCCCAGTGCCTTGGCGAGTTTCTCAGCCATAGCCTTTGTAACTCCTGAAGCTGAGAAGTATGCAACTAAAGTTTTGCTCATAAAAAATACCTCCATTACCGGTCATTCGCCGGTATTATTTTTCCGGTAATCCGATGGTGTCATACCAGTATTTTTGCGAAATTGCTTGGCAAAGTAGACATATGACGAGTAGCCGCATTTTTCGGCTATTTCCGTCACGCTCAGGGGAGTGCCGCTGAGGAGTTTTTTTGCCATATCCAGTCTGAACCCGATAAGTTCGCTGGCTATACTTGACCCGAAACAGCTTCGGTAGGTCTTTTGCAGGTGACTTTTGCTGATGTGAAGCTGTGAAGCGATGCTGTCAATGCTCCAGTCCATTTCCGGGGACGTTTTCATCTGTTCGTGAATGGTGCAAAGCTTGGATATAAGGGGACTTTCAGTCTGTCTTTGTTTGCCTGACCAGCTATGGAGCGTTCCCATAGATGCGTACCTGAGTGCCTGACGGAATCCGGTATCAGGGATACTTCCGGGAGGAAACTCACCGAGACTGAAATGCAGGGGAGAGCCTGCCTGAACCGCTTTTTCGGAAAGTGCGGAGTATATCTCCTCGCCCCGCAGCCGCCTTGTGATAATGACGAAACAGCTTCCACGGACGATACCGCAGACTTCTCCGGGCAGGAGGACACTTCTGAGCATATCTGCAAAGTCACGCAGCAGGCAGTCAAATTCGTCCACCTCGTACCTTATCGCCAGGGTATCGCTGTCGGAGATGGTGATAGTTACCAGACCGCAGTCCTCCGTGAAAAGTTCCGAAAGCCGCATCTGACCGGGAAGTCCCGTAACGCAGTCGCAGCTATAGTCGGTTATTTTCCGCTGCATATCCGCACGGTTTCTGAAAATTTCCAGGAGGTTGTTGAGGTTGGATATAAAAGGTACATAGTCGTGGCGGTAGGAGCAGGTATGTTTTCCGAATGAGAGGAATGAGTAGCCGAAGAACCCGTTCAGGCTGTGCAGGGGAGTGATGAAGTAAGCGCCGGGGTGCTTGTGGGGAACTTGAAGTTCCGGGAGGATATCGCCGGCAGGGAAAGCTTCGCTGCCGAACTCCACTTTTCCGGAGGAATGTCTGATTATGCACCGGCGCATAGGGGTATCGCTTCCGGGCGGTGAAAGGGGCATCGGTCTGCCGCCTAAGCAGCTAAGGTAGTCCTCGCTGAGGCATACACCGAACCGGCTGAGATTGCGGATATAGAACGAGTAAGCGGCGATGACTTCCAGAGCGTCCGTAAGGTTTTCCTTATCAGCAGCCTCCATGAGGATATCACGGCGAAGCAGATTATCGGTGAATGAGCGGTTTACCTTGTCCTGCCGGGATAGTCCGCCGGAAGTAAGGGAAAGACAGCCGCAGCTTCCGCCGGTGCGCAGACCTAATGCGTGGCTATGCACTCTTGATGTGACGCAGCCGGTTATAGTCCGGTAGAGCCGTCTGAAAGCGTCAGCGCCCAGGCGGAAATTATCCCGTTTGTAGCTGGTGATGCTGCGGTCGGCGTTGAAGTCGCTGCGTGAGCAGTCAAAGCCGGTGACAGCCACATCTCCCGGAACATTTACTCCGGCGTTTGCCAGCATCTTGATAATCGCAGCAGCAGTGATGTCGTTTCCGCATACTATCGCTTCCGGCATGGAAAGTTTCCCGGAGAGAATGTCTTTTGCGAAAGTGCGGGCGGAATCTTCCCAGAAATCGCCGTATCTCCAGAATGAATCATCGAAGGGGATATGGTACTTGTTCATTGCGTCAAAGTAGCCGAAAAGCCGCTGCTGAGCGGAGGAATCGTTTTCCGGCCCGGTCAGGCAGTAGATACGGCTGAAACCATGGACGCAGATAAGATGCTCCACCAGTTCCTCGAAAGGGCGGCGGTCATCTGCGGCGGTATTCTCGAAGATATGATGCTCGAAGCCGTCAATCATCATGACGGGCTTGCGGCTGCGGATAAGGAGCTTATCCACAAACTGCGCCGTCTGGTCATTATGGAAAAAGCGACGGTCGTAGAGGAATCCGTCGAACTTGTCAGAAAGTGCCAGTTGGTATATCTCCTTCTGCGCCGTCCGGAAGCAGTTCCATTCGTACTGCATATGGTCCAGCGGCGCAA
>CAMOEP010000001.1 GCA_946612185.1 uncultured Ruminococcus sp. | reverse complement strand
CAAAGACCATATTGAAATAGTCTGGAACGTTTAGTTTTGTTCGCTTTGGCGAAGCACTCCGCCTTACTCAGGATCGCCTGAACGAGAAAAATTTCTACGCCTGCAACCCCTCCTTTGACCTGGGCTGCGGACGCAAATAAGCCAAAATCCCTGACCGGCGAACCAGTCAGGGATTTTTGTTGACAAATGCGGGATTTTGTGGTATATTTATAATGATATTAATTAACCTCTCACAAATTTGGTGAAATTTTCTTATGAATACTTCTGATAAACTCGCTCATCTTCATGCCCTCCTGACCGCTGAAAAACGGCTTGCTGTGGCGTTTTCCGGGGGAATTGACTCCGCTTTCCTCCTGAAAGCCGCTCACGATGTCCTCGGTGACAACTGCCTTGCGGTCACGGCTGCCTCCCCTCTCGTTCCCGGCGACGACTTGCAAGATTCCGCTGAATTCTGTGCCACGCTGGGAGTCCGGCAAATTACCGTCAACTTCGATGCCCTCGATGATCCGGACATCTGCCGCAATTCCCCGGAGCGGTGCTACATATGCAAAAAACGTCTATTTACAGCCATAAACTCCGCTGCCAGTGAACTCGGTTTTCCCACGGTCGCAGAAGGCTCGAACGCCGACGACACCGCTGACTACCGCCCAGGTATGAGGGCTGTCCGGGAACTGGGCGTACTTAGTCCCCTACTGGATTCCGAGCTGACCAAGGGCGAAATACGGCGGATATCCCATGATCTGGGCGTTTCACTCTGGCAAAAGCCCTCCGCCGCCTGCCTTGCCTCACGGATTCCCTATGGCGAGGTGATAACTGCCGAGAAGCTGCGGAAAATAGCTGATTCTGAGAACTTTCTCCGCCGTGAGATACTTGGTGCGCACTCCCCTGTCCGGGTACGCATTTCCGGGGAGAACTCCGCTCGCATCGAAGTGGCTGAAAATGACGCTAATACGCTATTTTCACGCCGACATGAGGTCTGTAATGCATTGCACAGCCTTGGTTTCCGCTATGTTTCCCTCGATCTGGACGGCTTCCGCAGCGGCAGCATGAATGAAGTTCTGGGAGGTGACCTGAAATGAACGACAGTCGTCTATATGAGATTCTGCGGCAGGTGGCAAATGGCGATATTTCGCCGGATAGCGCTGCTCTGAAACTTAAATGCTCTCCTTTTACAGACTTGGGATTCGCAAAGGCTGACAACCACCGTTCTCTGCGCCAGGGTGTGCCGGAGGTTATATTCGGAGAGGGCAAGTCGGCGGAGCAAATTATCGCAATAATCCGGGCGCTGGAGGGCAGCAATGTGCTTATCACCCGGCTTTCAGCGGACAAGGCAGAGGCGGTCAGCAGGGAAATTCCCCTGAATTACGACTCTGTCGGGCGCATCGCTTTCACCACCGATTTTCCGCCACATGACACCGCCGGAACTATCCTCATCGCCACCGGCGGAACGAGCGATATTCCCGTTGCGAGAGAAGCGGCGTTTACCGCTAAATCCCTGGGAAATCCGGTGACTGAACTGTACGACGTGGGCGTTGCGGGACTTCACCGGCTTTTGGCGCACATGAACGAGATCATGAGCGCTTCGGTGATAATCGCCGTCGCCGGAATGGAGGGCGCACTGGCGAGTGTGATCGGCGGACTTGCGGACTGCCCGGTCATCGCCGTCCCCACAAGCGTGGGGTATGGAGCAAGTTTTGGCGGTGTTTCGGCACTTTTATCCATGCTCAACTCCTGCGCCAGCGGTGTGAGCTGCGTGAATATCGACAACGGCTTCGGCGCAGGCTACCAGGCGCACCTAATCAACCACACCGGAGGTAAACATGAAAATACTGTACATTGAATGTAATATGGGCGCTGCCGGGGATATGCTCATGGCGGCACTCTCAGAACTACTGCCCGAACCTGACATTTTTTCGGATAAGGTAAATTCCCTGAACTTACCGGGAGTGGCTATAAATCACCATTCTGCGCAGTCATGCGGAATCAGTGGAACTCACATTTCCGTGACAGTAAATGGTGAGGAGGAGGAAAGCTGCGACGATAATAAAACTATACATCATCACCACAAAACTGAACACCATCATCATGAGCATGACCACAAAACTATACATCACAGCGAGCTGAATTCAGAAATTGCACATCATCATGAGCATGAAAATGAACATGTGCATCACCACCATGAACACCGTTCACTTGCCGATATTAAGCGAATTATCGACACTCAGCCTGTACCGGAAAAGGTTCGCCGGGACGCTTTTGAAGTGTACTCGATCATCGCACAGGCGGAGTCTCAGGCGCATGGCAAGCCCGTGGACGAGGTGCATTTCCATGAGGTAGGCGCAATGGACGCTGTTGCGGACGTTCTGGTAGTTTGCCTGCTGATGAACGAGATAAAGCCGGACAAAGTGGTGGTTTCGCCGGTCTGCACAGGCTTTGGTCAGGTCAGGTGTGCCCACGGGATAATGCCAGTTCCTGCACCGGCTACAGCCGCTATTCTTCGGGGAATTCCCGCATATTCCGGCAGTATCCGGGGGGAACTATGCACTCCGACTGGTGCGGCTTTGCTTAAATATTTTGCCGACGAATTCGGTGAAATGCCACTCATGCGAACAAGTTCTATCGGTGTCGGAATCGGCACTAAGGAGTTCCTGGCAGCCAACTGTGTAAGGGCGTTTCTTGGCGAAACTTCGGGAAATTTTGATCTTGTCACTGAACTTCGCTGCGAAATGGACGACATCACCGGCGAACAGCTTGCCTTCGCTCAGGAAATGATTTTCGCAGCCGGCGCTCTGGACGTTTATACTACTGCGGTGAATATGAAGAAAAACCGCCCCGGTATTCTTCTAACCTGCCTTTGCCATGAAAGTGACCGTGAGGCGGTTCTGAGGGCGATTTTCCGCCATACTACCACTATCGGTGTCCGTGAAACCCTCTGCCGCCGCTACGTCCTTGAAAGGCGTGAAGTCCTCCGGGACACACCCTACGGACAAGTACGTTTCAAGGAGGTCAGCGGCTACGGAGTTCACCGACAAAAGCCAGAATCCGACGATATTTGTCGTATTGCAAGGGAAAATGATATGTGCATAAATGATATAACTAATAAGGAGGACTGATACTATGTCTATCAATATTACAGAAATGCCAAAGCTCGGTTTCGGTCTTATGCGACTTCCCACCGAGAACGAAAAAATCGACCATAGCCGTGTCTGTAGCATGGTCGATGAGTACATGAAGTCCGGGCTGAACTACTTCGACACCGCTTACGTCTACCACAGCGGTACTTCCGAAGTCGCCGCAAGGGAATGTGTGGTAAAGCGTTACCCCAGGGACTCCTTTTATCTGGCGGATAAACTCCCGGCGTGGGAGATGAAGTCCGCCGAGGACAGAGACAAGATCTTCAGCGAACAGCTTGAGCGCTGTGGCGTGGACTACTTCGACTTCTACCTTCTCCACTCCCTTGAGGACGGCAGCAACTACGACACCTACGAGCGCCTGGACTGCTTCAATTGGGGTATCCAGAAAAAGGCTGAGGGCAAGATACGCCACTTCGGTTTCTCCTTCCACGGAACTCCCGAACTGCTGGAAAAAGTCCTCGACAAGCACCCGGAGGTTGAGTTCGTCCAGATACAGCTTAACTATCTGGATTGGGACAACCCTCTTATACAGTCCGGAAAACTTTACAATATCCTCAGCAGCCGGAATATCCCCATGATTATTATGGAGCCTGTCAAGGGCGGAACTCTCGCCTCACTCGACCCGGAGAATATGGCTATCCTCGACAACGCCGCCCCCGGACGTTCTGCCGCTTCGTGGGCATTGAGGTTCGTTGCGTCCCTGCCGGGAGTTATGACTATTCTCTCCGGTATGTCAAACGAGGAGCAGATGAGGGATAATATCGGCACATTCACCGATTTTACGCCGCTTACCGAACCTGAGAATAACGCCGTTTATCAGGTCAGGGACAAGATGCTGGATACTCCCCTTATCGGTTGTACTTCCTGCCGCTATTGCTGCGACGGCTGCCCCATGAGCATCAGTATCCCCGACATTTTCACCGCCTTGAACACCCTCAGCCGCTTCAAGGAGGAATGGCGTGCCAGAAGCTTCTACGGCTCAGTGACTTCCGGCAAGGGCAAGGCTTCCGACTGCGTGGGCTGCGGACAGTGCGAATCAGTCTGCCCACAGCACCTCGAAATCATCTCTCTCCTCAAAACCGCCGCCGAAAAACTGGAATCCGCCGAGTAACTAATGGAACACGGCTTCCTCCCAGACCCTCTTTGCAAAGACTTTAACTAAATAATCCCCCTGATATGGCATATCACATCTACCTATTCCGGCAAGTGTTGGGTACGCTATATCAGGGGGAATTATTTAATTTAGAAGTTTTATGAAGGGGCTTGGGGAGGAACTCTTTTTCAAAAGGGTTTCCCCAAAGAAACAGTCATAAGAGCAGCCCTTCCCGTTAGTTACTTAATTGGCAGACCGTTGTTAGGGTCGGAGATAGGAGGTGAAACGGTGATAACGTCCTCAGTCTCAAATACACAAATTTCGAGTGTGGGTCTGATATAATCCTTCTTTTTCATGGTGATCGCCATCCTTTATCATTTCTCAGGGAACTGTGAGTTACCTGTTCTTATAACATCGTCGCCCCAGGGGATATTCTCGTCGATGATAGTATTTCCGTAAATATCGGTCAGGCGGAGGGTATAAGTCTCGCCTGCAAAGCCGCCAACGCTGAAATAGTTATAATATTTTCTCTCCATTTCATGCCATTCGCCGTCAGCATACAATTCCATTTTAGCCACGGGATACCTGGTATTTCTCGGCTGTATCTCAGTCCAGTACTGTGACGAGCCGTCCTTGAAGCGGTAGGAAACGTGAGCGCTGTCAGCACCGGGATAGCCGATGACTTCCCAGCTAATGTCGATAATTCCCTCGGTAGGGTCAGCCAGCGCAGCGAACGCCTCCTTGCTCAGGTCGATATTTCCGGAAGCACAGCCCTCGCTGTCAGTGGGGAAAAGGTCGGTAACAAGCACGTTTATACTCTTATCGCCGCTGGTTACTTTCAGGTAAGCGCCGGCGTACTCAGCGCACGGGCTGTCATACTCGTTCATAGCGCAGGTGAAGTCGCTGCCGATGATATCGTCTATTTTGTAGCAGCCTACAGAATTCTTAGCGTCATAGAAAGTTGCCTTGCCGTAGTGGGTATTTGCGGCGGACTGGGCGGAATCAGCCAGTTCCTTAGCGGCGCTGCCGTAGACGTATAAGGTCTTGCAAAGTTTCACAAGGTTGCTGTCCTCGTCATCAAGTGCAGCACTTATGTACTGTGCAGCGCTTACACTTGCTGAAATATCGCCATTTGTCAGGGTATAAAGCTTGTCCAGACGTGAAGCCGGGATATCGAATGACACGCAGGCGAAATTGTCGTCCAGGTCACGGACTTCGGTAGAAATGCCAGCGCCGGAGAATCCCTCCAGGAAACTGAGAGCGTCCTCGCCGGTTTTCTGGAAATAGAGTGACAGGTTTATCTCAGAGCGAAGCGACAGGTTCATACCGTAGTAGCTGACAGGGGCATTTTTTTCGGACAAAGCGGCATTGAAAGCCTCGTTATCGAACTTAGAAGCGCTGACTGTGACCTCATTGTGATCCTCGAAGTCGTCGGGCAGGATAACGGTATCCCCGGCGAAATAGTCCCTTGCGGCTCTGCCGTAGGTCATCATAGCCTTTGCAAGGTCATGGCAGTCGGCGTAAGCTTCGTTTTCAAGGAGAGTTCTCAGGTAGTCGTAGACGCATATCTTGATCTCCTTGATGACGGTATCCCCCCTCTTGATGAGAATGGTACGCTCCTCGCCCATACTCCTTGCGCAGACGGGTACGGTAAATTCAAGCACGTTTCCGGTCACAGTACCATCTATCTCGCCGTCATCAACGGTAACGTCGTACAATTTCGGTTCATCGCTGAAGCTTACACTGAAATTGATGCCAATTGCGCTGCCGCCGGCAGTAAGCCCCATACTTACCGAGACTTCATCAGCGTCAGCCGAGGCGGTCAAAGCGTTCTGACTTCCGGGGAAGCGAATTCCCGGAACTGCGCCTGCTGCACTTACAGCGATAGCGGCGCTGAGTGCGAAAACAGTAATTCTTTTGTTGACAAAGCAAGAGTTCTTCATATGCACCATCCTTTCAAACAACCGATTGCAAAACAATCTAACTAAATTCTAACATAATCAACTTAAAAAATCAAGTGAATCACAACAATTTTGTGCCTATTAACAATTTATATATATATTTATATTGCAGTTTCTCTAATTCTGTCATACAATGGTTCACTTTTTTGTGTCCACGAGGTTGACATTCAAGAAAAGCAGCGCTATAATTGTAAACAATTTATGAACAAACTGATAGTTTCCTGCTATATTTAAATGTATAAGGGAAGAAAATTCTCATAAAAAAATTTTGGAAAATTTTTCACACCACCCCACTTTTTTGAAACCTCCTCCGTATACTACTAACAGAGTTCGGAAAGAGTTCACGAACCGGAAAAAATTTATCTGTAAAAGGAGAGTAATCATCATGAAAAACAGAAAGCTTATCGCAGCAATCGCAGCTGTAACAGTTGTATCCGCAGCAGCCGGCACAACAGCTATCGCAAACTTCAGCGGCAGCAATGCTGAAAAGACCGTTATCGTATCCCAGACCAAGGACGCTAATGACGGCGCAGAGGCTAAGGAGGAAGTAGCGGCTGTTACAACTGCAATTGCTGAGAGCGAGGAGACAGTCACAACCGCTAACGTTACAACAATCGCTGAGGTTACAACTATCGCTGACCTGACAACTGTTGCTGCCGAGACAACCGACATCGCTGTAGCTACAACTGTTGCAGAGGACGAGGAAGCTCCTGCCGAGACAACTGCTGTAAAGCCTGAGAAGCCCGTAGGCAAGCACGAGATTGAGGACAAGATCAGAGATACATTTGATACCGACGCTGAGGACTTCAAGGACGGCGAGGCTAAGTCAAGCTGGTTTGATTTCATCAGAAAGAATATCCGTCCCGGCATCGTAAAGCCCGGCAAGGAAGTTAAGCCTGCAATCGAGGACGGCGAGAAGCCCGAAAAGCCTGCTACTCCTGCAATTGAGGAAGGCGAGCAGCCTACTGATCCTGTAGCACCCGTTATCGAGGAAGGCGAGAAGCCTGCTGCACCTGTAGCACCTGCTGAGGACGCTGAGAAGCCTGAGAAGCCTGCTGCTCCTGCTGAGAAGCACGAAAAGCCCGCTGCTCCTGCAATCGAGGACGGCGAGAAGCCTGCTGCTCCCGTAGCACCTGCTGAGGACGCTGAGAAGCCCGAAAAGCCTGCTGCTCCTGCTGAGAAGCACGAAAAGCCCGCTGCTCCTGTAGCACCCGTTATCGAGGAAGGCGAGAAGCCCGCTGCACCTGAGAAGCCTGCTGCACCCAAGCACGAGCATCACGCACCCGGCGCAGAGGTTGAGGCTGCAACTGAGGCAGTAGCTGAAGCTGAGTAATCTACCAACTCTTTATACGTTCCGCTGTCCGGTATAGGCTTATCACCGGACGGCGGACAGTTCCCTAATTCCCGTAATCTACCGTTTATTTTACTATTCCCCTTACCCCCTTTTGTATTCTGCAAAAGGGGGAGTTTTTTTGGGTAGTGAATAGAAGTGGTATCACCTTACAGCGATTATTTAAAAGTTGCAGTTCACCACCAGTCTTGTGGTAAACTGCATCTGAATTCTGTGTTTTTTATTCGCTTTCCACTTCTTCAGCATTTGAACAACGAACGGTTAGTCTCTGATTGCCGCTGTAGGTGCAGGTGTAGAGAGACAAGTCCCAGTCGCTATTGACCATGTAGTCAACTGCGTCCGGCTCGACTATCTCAATATCCCGGACTTTGTAGTGGTACGTCACGCCGTCCATATCAGTGAAGTAAACGTCGTCCTCACGGCTGATATCTTTCAGTTTTCCGAAACTGCTGGCGAAATTATGCCCTGCAATGACCATATCACCTGTCTTTGCGCTTCCGGAGTAGCGGCAGGGGGCGATGTTCAGAAGTTCCATACTCCAGGAGTCCATGACTGGAAGCTCCAGGTCAAGCGAGGGTATCGCAAGGCAGCCGTTGTAGCTGTAGCCGTCTATCATAGCCACCGGAACAGTCTCCGGGAGCGTATCATTCGTGGTATTATCCTCCGGTGGAACTTCCTCCGCAGTACTCCCCTGACAGCGTTCCCCGATAAGCTGCTTGACTGCCGGAAGTTTCTCCCCGGCAAGCTTCTGCGCACTTCTGCTGTCGAAGCTGTTATTCAGGAAAAGCGCCGATGCGCTGCACATCATCGTCAGCCCCAGGATAACCAGCAAGTCTCCGGAACGTCCGCCCTTATTTTTCATCACTTACCCTCCTGCGACAGATATTTACCATAATACCTGCGGTAACGAAAAGCAGACCGGCAAAGAAAAGCACGGGTACAGGCCAGTTAAGCTGACCGGTCTGGATAAGCTTGGTGGAATTTGTTACTATAAATGTATGACCGTCCTTGCTGTAGGAAACTGTATAACCGGCGGGGACATTAACTTCCTCCACACGCCACTCCACCTTTGAGGACACGCCCTTCCAGGTGTAAGTCCAGTCATTTTCAGCGCTGAGGGTAGCGGTATCATAAACACCGCTGTCGCTCACAAGGTTTATCTTTACGGAATCAGGGTGAATTGCGCCGCCATCGTTCCATACTTTCTTAACTGACACGGAGATCTTGCTTCCGGCAGCCACGTCGTCGGTACTGATAGCATCGGCGGTTATCTTAGGCGCTGCGAAAACGTTGTACTTCCACTCGCCGTCCTCAAGACCGGGCAGGTACATGATGAACGGGTCGAAGTTTGTGAAAGTGCCGACTGTAGCAGTCTCCGTCACAAGGTAAGCACCGGGGGTCATCTTGTCAAACTTTGCAATACCGTCGCTTCCGGTAAGTTTTGCTGTGCCCTTTACACCATTGTCGGCTGCATAGTTTTCGAGGTCAGCCGCTCTGTCAGCAATAGAAGCTATGTCCTCTCCGCAGCCGACAAAGGCAGTGGCAAAGCTGTAAACCGGCGCACCACCTTCAAGTGATACGTCAGCTATCTGGTAAATGGTAATTTCCGCACCTTCTGCGATATTATTCTGGTCGGTATCAGATGCCAGAAATACTGTCAGCGAACACACTTTTGAAAGGTCAGGGCTATCCGCACCTGCTGCTGTAAAAGTTCCGGAGATACTGAAAATCATCATCAGTAAACACAGAACGCCAATTCTGAACTTCATTCCTGTCTATTTCCTCCTTTTATTCTTTCTGCCGCCGAAAATCAGCGTAATTATCAGCAGTATCAGCAGCATTGGTATCGCCGCAACAGGGGCAGCGATGATAGTATCTATCCTGAATGCTTCGTTGGGAACGAACACCACCGACGCACTCTTTTCCTCGTCATTTTCCACTCTCACACCCCTGACCAGAAGCCTGTGGGTATTGATGCCATAGGGGGTGCAGGTGATGAGCGTGCATAAGTCCCGACCGGGAGAAATGGTAAGATCCTGCGAATCCTCCGGCAGAACGGTCTTTATCTGATCGACCTCATAGGTAAGCACTCTGTCGAGTATTGTAATAGTGAACCTGTCGCCTATTTCCAGCTCGTCCAGGTCGGTAAACAGCTTAGCGCTTGGCAGACCTCTGTGACCGGAGAGGAGACAGTGAGTACCGCTTCCGCCTACAGGCAGGCTCGAACCCTCCACATGACCTGCGCCAACCTGGAGAACGTTCTTGTCAGTGCCGTGGTATATAGGCAGTTCGACGTGTATCTTGTCGATGTCGATATATCCCATAACGCCCTCGCCGGTGATATCCAGGAGGGAGGTATAGCCGCTTATCCGGGACGGGTCATAGAATGCGGCGCTGTCGGCGGCAAGGGCGGAGTTATAGTCCCTCGCCTGCTGGAACATTGCTTCACGTTCCGACTTGTCAGTACGGCTGAGTGCATCGTTATAGCTTACGATGATATGTGAAGCGTGTTTCTCGTTGATATAGTCGCTTATCGTCGGGTAGAGCAGCACGGAGAAACCAACGACGAACAGCAGTATAATTGTGATTGTATAAAGATGTTTCTTCATTAGTCTCTCCCTGTTGCTCCCATTAACCGGGACGGAGAAGCCTCCGCCCCTGTTCACGGGATAAAGATATAGTAGTTTGGGGATTGCTTACTTAGCAGTATTCTTTCTCTTGAATACTGTCATAACAGCGCCGGCAGCTACGCAGAGTGAACCTACAACGTAGAAGATAGTAGTACCGATACCACCAGTGCCGGGGAGGATTATTCCCTTGCTGTTCTTAACTTTGAGAGTTGTGATGATAGAGCCTTCGTCAGGAGTTACGTCCTTACCGTCAACGCTTACAGTCCAGTTGGGAGCAGTCTTGTCGGGAGCAGCGTCGATAACGATAGTCTTTTCTTCGTTGGACTGGTTATAGCCCTTAGGGGATTTTGTCTCCACCAGTGTGTAAGTACCTTCGCCCAGACCCTCGAATGAGAGGTAACCCTCGCTGTCAACTTCCAGTTCGATTTCCTTAACTGTAGCATCTTCCTCACTTGCAGAAGCAGCGTTGTCCTTTTCATTGATCTCTGTCAGGGAGTACTTCTGCTTAGTGTCAGCATACTTATCCTCTGTGTCTGTCTCAGGAGCAGTCTCGGTGTAAGTGCCGTTCTTGAGCAGGTAGTAAGTACCATCATCGTCCTTAGTGAAAGTCTTGCCGTTAGTGATAGTAGTATTCAGTGACTTACCGCTGAGCTTGAACTTAGCGCCAGCAAGTCTCTTTGTAGTGTCCTCGGAATCTACCTTGATAACAGCGATACCTGTTGTGTAAACCTTTGTGATAACGTCAACAGTCTTACCAACAACGTCCTTGCCGTTCTCCTTGTCCTTTTCATCATCAGGCTCATTGTCACCGTAGTACTTGTGGTTAGGGTTATTGGAGTAAGTCAGATTAGCCTTGTTGTCGTTACCTAATTTAGTTCTGTCAGCGTTCTTGTTGAGAGTAGCGGAATAGTTTACGATAACGTCAGCGCCTACCTGATCCTTATACTGAATGAAGTTGTTGAAAACGATCTTGATGTTAGTAATGCCGTTTGCATCTGTAGCAGAAGTAACGGTGAAGTCGTCCTTGCCCAGTTTAGTCTCTCCGACCTTTACAGTAACGTCGTTCTTGTTGAAAGTCAGACCCTTGCACATAGTATCGTTCATGATGAAGTAGTACTTGTTGTAGCCGGACATATCAGGAACATTTGAAGAAAGCTCATAATTTACAGTATCACCGATAGACTTTGTGTCAGCCACGACCTTAGTATCGTTCTTTACGATCTTCTTGTCAAGCTTGGGGATATCTCTCTTTGCGGTAACAGTTGTAGTACCAACTACCTTGAGGAGGAATCTGGAATTAGCGTCGTCCTTGTTAGCCAGTTCAGTAGTGTCCTTGATGAGGTAGTAACCGCCTTTAAGATCCTTGAACTCGTTGGTATCAGTAGTAGCTTCGGGGTCACCCTTCAGGCTTGCACCGAAATCAGCAGCAGCCTTCTGGAGAGCGTCGGTATCGTCCTCAGCGCCGTTGAAAGCAGCCAGGAAAGCGTCGATAGAATCAAAACCGGAAGCAGTCAGGAAAGCGTTAGTGTCAAGGTTTGCACCGGCAGTAATGTTGTACAGGGTCTTGTTATCAGTGTCAACAGAACCGCTGAGTACCTGATAAGCTGCGTAAGTGTGGGGATCGGTGTCGCCTGTAACAGCGCCCTCATTGATAGTAACATCGTAAGCGGAAACGCTCATAGCGTTAGCCATTGTCATAGCTGCGGCTGCCATAAGAGCAGCAATTCTTCTCTTTTTCATTACAATAATTCCTTTCGTCTATATGTTTATTTCCTTAGTCGTCTCTGCGCCTTTTTACGGTAAGTACAAAGGCGGCAGTTATCATACCTGAACCGGTAAGCACGAAGGGTATAACGCCCATTCCGCCGGTAGCAGGCAATACAAAGCGTTTGTAGTTGGTGAATTTGGTAGAATCGCTTTCGGAAGCGGTATATTCACCGGAATCACTGATACCAGTTCTCTTGTAGGAGAATTTCACCTTAGAGGAAATGTCCTCAGCTTCTTCATCGAATACAGCGGTAACGGAGACAAGTTCCTCATGGGTATCATACTGAACAGCCTCATCGCTGCCCTTAACTTCCTTTAGTATGTAGCTGTAAGTACCGGGCTTGGTGATAAGCTGGTCACCGAAAAGAACTTTACCGTTCTTATCGTTTTTCTGAGTCTCAGCAGGAGCAAATTCAGCCACAAGGCACACACCGTCCAGAACTGTAGCATTACCGTCCACCGGGACGATAGCCTTATCCTGAACTGCAAAGCTGTAGATAAGATTTTTAAGCTGTTCTTCGCTCATGTGGGGATACATATCATCGCCGTTAAGATATCCCTCGAACAAGTCGCCCACATCGGCGGGAGAATTAATAAGCCCGGAAGTAGCATCGTTCCAGCTATATCTTTTGGTAAGTTCATCGTAGAATTTCCAGCCGTCGATACTATCGCCCCAGGAATTCTGACTTGGTACATTAAGCTGGTAAACACGCACAAGATTGCCGTTATCCGGGTCAGCTATGTGCATATCCGCATCGCCCTTAGCGAAGTAAAGCTTAGCAGGGGCTTGCAGGTCATAAAGCTGGAAGTCGAAGTCATTGCCGGCGAGAGTGCCGTTAACGAATTCTTTCTGAGCGTCCAGTTTTACTGCTGCCGCAACGCTGTTCAGGTCAGCGGTTATGGTAAAGTCAAGACCTGAGTGGTTCGGGCACTTGTTGTAAGCGTCAATAACGCTTGTGTGGTTCATATTGAACTCAACGCTTTTCAGTAAAACATCATCTTGTTTTGTTATATCCTCAACGGTAACATCGGTGACAGTCTCGCCATTATATGAAGTAACAGTCTTGGTACGGGGTTTCAGGAGAAGCTGAACATCGAACAATGCAGAACCGGCTTCTGCTAAATACCAATTCCTGTCGCCACGGACAAAAACGTAGTCGCCGTTATCAAGTTTCATAGAGCCTGGTGAATCTGGTTCAGCTTTTATGTAGTTTGAAGTAAGCTCATACTGAGTCTCGCCGGGATTACCTCCACGGTAATAGTCATCAGTCCCGAATGTTCGTATGATATTGCCTTCCTTGTTGTAGATGTAACAATGGTTAACATTATCAACATAAGCGTCGTATACGGTAACTATCTCCTGGGCAGTACCGTCGGAATTCTCGATGTACTCTCTTTCCACATAAGAACCGCCGTCGGCAATTTCGATATCCGCATGAGAACATTCACGGTTTATATAGTCGTGAACAACAAAACAGCATAATTCCTGATTTGTCTTTTTACCATCTTTTAACAGAGTAATATTCGCATTATCCTTTTTGCCCTCTGGCATAAAGCCCTTGAAAACAGCGCTTACTCTTTTCAGACCGTTGTCCATATACTCAGTGGTAATATCACCCTGAAGCTGAAGGTGTTCATCGCCAGCGAAAGAAACATCGTCACCCGCCGGCGCATAAGTAACCACAGTTATCTCGTCGCCGTCATACATCATGTACTTACCGCCGTCAGCGTGGTTATTCTTCCAGTAAAGCTGCTTACCTTTTTCGTCACGAATGAATTCAGGGTTGTTGCCGTCGCTGAGAGGCGCTTCTTTCAGGTACTCATGCAGCCTGTCCTTATCGATCTCACCCTGTGCGGTTTGCATATAGATCGGGTAAACTACCTTAACATAGAACTGGTCAGTTTCGCTGTTCCAGTCGTTTCTGTCGGACAGGTAAGCTATGTAGCACTCGCCGGGATTTTTACCCATAAACTTAGCGCTGATCCTGCCGGGGACAGCATCGGAATCACCGCCGTCAGCAGTACGGTCGATATGTCGCTCATCTGTGGAAATATCGTTATTCTTGACAGTTATCCTGCCGTTCTTGTCACTTGCGTCCACGGACACTTCCAGAACCTCGCCAACCCTGAGAATATAGGGTTTTTCGGCGGAATTGTCGGCGTTCTGGAACATATTGTTAGCGGTATCCGCATCTTTTTCGCCCCAGGAAGTCATAACGTAGACGGAGAAGCTTTCTGCGGTAAACTCAGCCCCGTCGGGGGAAATATCCGCATCTTCCACAGTCTCGGTCACGCCCTCGTCCAGCAGATGAATAAGGCTCATTTCGCCGTCCCTGAGCGTCATATCGTCGGGGAGGGTCATACTTACCTGTACTGCATCTTCCGGCTCTATCTCATATCCCTCCGGGGTGACGAATGAGATATCCACTGCAACTGCACCGTAAATAGCGGCATTCTCTCCGAAATACTCCACGGCGGCATCAAGTGCCTCGTCAGCGGAAATATCGGTAACGACCATTTCCGTGTCCTCCGGGAAAGCGTATGGAGAAGCCGCAGCCTGCACCTGTACACCGCTTTCGGTGATTCCTGTAAATGAGAATACATCTTCCTCATTCTCAGGCTCGTCAGTTTCGGGCGGTTCGGTAGTTTCCGGCTCAGCTTCGGTAGGTTCTTCCGGTTCATCAAATGGCAGGAACGAGCATACCCGCCTGTCTCCCGGAAGCAGCAGCACCTCAGCTACTTTGCCGTCGTGGTTGCCCTCAGCAGCGGTAAATCCGCCGTCCGGGGTGATACTTGTGATAACGGCGCATCTGTCGGCTTTGCCGTCGTCGTCGCTGTCCAGGAATACCACATCGCCGGGAACGGGCGAACCGTTATCGGTGCTTTGCAGCATATCCTGTTCTTCAAGGCTGACCGTCCACGCCCAGCAGCCAGCATTAGTTGGCACACCCTTAACGCCAGCCTGGTTCATGCACCAGAGGACGAAAACGGTGTTCCAGTCCTCGCAGCAAGAGCCATACCAGGTGCAGTACCCGTCCTGAGTGCCGATAGGTTTGTACCCAAGCTGAGAAGCGGCAACAGCAGCCATTTTCTCACGCAGAGTACCGCTCAGTTCATCTGGAACGGCAGGCAAAGAGGCATCTCCCGTGTCGGAAATGACCTCATAGCACTCGTCCGAGCGAACGGTGCTGTCGGCGGTAGCATCGCCGCAGGTCATAGTATTCACATCGGTGTCCTGGGTCATAGCCGTGCCAATGCTGCGAAGCTGCCACGCCACGCCGCTTGTGACCACAAAGGAAAGTGCGGTAAGCAGGGAAATACTCCGCCTTCGCCTTGACCTTTCAGCCATGATCCGCCTGATGTGTTGATTCAGGTTTCTTTTCACTTCTGGTTACCTCACTAAAGTAAGTTTCCGGCGTAAAACCGGTATATCAGGTGGGATCATCTGACCATATCTTCATAAGAACTCGTCCCACAATCTGATCTTTGTCAATGCAGCCGATAGCAGAACTCCGGCTGTCGATAGAGATATCCCTCCTGTCGCCCATGACGAAAAGCTTATTTTCCGGCACGACGCAAGGGAAATTGATATCGCACTCGCCCAGACTTTTCCCCGTAACATAGGGCTCATCGAGGAGCGAGCCGTTCACATAGACGCTGCCCTCCTTGTCGATGTCGATAACATCGCCGGGCAGACCGATAACACGTTTGAGGAGCAGTTTATTCTGCCAGGAAATGCAGCAAAGCTGGCTCTGGCTGTAGCTTCCTGACTTCATAAGGAGAATAATATCCCCATCGCTGAGTGCAGGCTCCATACTGCTGCCGGAGACTTGTATCACCGGCAAAAAGAAGGTAGACAGGAGAACCGCCGCCGCAGCCGCAACGAGTACCGCCGCCATAACTCTGCGGAATACCTGTTTCATACGCTCGACGGACTTCATTCTGCCCCGTTCATTGCGGACTTGCTGGATATCCGGGATATTCTGGAGGTTTTCCTCATTCTCCTCCACAAGAGAGCAAACAATGTCAACCAGTTCATTTTTATTCAGATGACGCAGATCCTTTTTATCCATACGAATTCCTCCGGAAAATAGCGCAATTTCTGACTGACAGATGAACAAAATATCATAATTTTGATAAACTCATAATGATAGTGTAAATATCACAAGTTATATTGTACACTAATAGCAAATATATCACAACTCACAAAATGAAGAATTGGTGGACTAAATAAAGCGCTCCCGCTGTTAATTATTGTGATATATGCTGAATTATTTAATAGTTCACTTAAAAGATGATATCCCAAAGTTATCAGAAAGTCAACGCTATAACGTATACATATATTTATCATATGGCATAATATTACCATTTATCACATCAAACTGTTATTAATATCCGAGTTAACTGGTAGGGATTTAGGTGATTTTTTCTAAAAGTGT
Source organism: uncultured Ruminococcus sp. (assembly GCA_946612185.1). GTDB lineage: Bacteria > Bacillota > Clostridia > Oscillospirales > Ruminococcaceae > Ruminococcus. Next base: position 6,326 of record CAMOEP010000001.1, on the reverse strand, counting down.
ACCCACATTTTTGGCAAAAAAATTCCCCCAGGCAAGTGCAAAACTTACCCAGGGGAACGGTTCTTATTTCTCAGCCGGTACAGCTTCCGGCTCAGGTTTGTCCTTTGCAAAGAGCATTTTCAGCAGCAATGGAGTAACGATGCTTGACACGATTATAAGCAGGATAACCGCCGTAAAATAGGAGGAATCTATGATGCCCAGACCCAGACCCTTGTTGGTGATGATGAGGGCGACTTCTCCCCGTGTCATCATTCCCACGCCGATCTTCAGGCTGTCCAGCCAGGAATAACGGCAAACTTTCGACACAAGTCCGCAGCCGATAACTTTACTTATCATAGCAACTATCACGAAGCCCACGGAGAACAGTATCATGCTTGAATCCACGCTTGAAAAGTCGGTTTTCAGACCAATACCCACGAAGAACATGGGTGCGAAGAACATATATCCGTTGATGCTGACTCTGCGGTCGATGTACTCAGCGTCCTGAGTGTTGCAGAGGATAATTCCGGCGATGTACGCACCGGTAATATCAGCGATACCGAAGTATTTTTCCGCAATATACGCCATAGCAAGGCACAGTCCCACCGCAATTATCGGTATGCGTCGTGTGTGGGCGTGGCGCTCGTCGTAGAAACGGAAGATCTTGTAGAAAATGAATCCCACCACCACTGAGAGTATAAGGAACAGGAAAACCTTACCTGTCACAAGGAGGGTATTGCTGCCGGGGTCTTTGAAGCCGAGAACGAAGGTGAGGACGATGATTCCGAGGATATCGTCGATAATTGCGGCACTGAGTATCGTCTGCCCCACACGGCTTGAGAGGAAGCCCATTTCCTTGAGAACTTCCACGGTGATGCCCACGGAGGTAGCGGTCATGATACAGCCGATAAATACCGCCCGGAAGAACTCGTCAGAGCCGAACTCAGAGAAGCCGTAAATGCACATATATAGCAAACTTCCGCCGATAAGCGGAACAAGTACGCCCACGCTGGCAATGAGGAAAGCAGCAAAGCCGGACTTTTTAAGTTCCTGGAGATTAGTTTCCAGACCGGCGGAGAACATGATGAGGATAACGCCAATCTCAGCCATTTTGCTGATGAAGTCGGTAGGCTGAACGATATTCAGCAGGCACGGGCCGATGATAAGACCGGCGATGATCTCGCCCACGACCATAGGGGCTTTAAGTTTTCTTGCGAGAAGTCCGACAGCTTTGGCGCTAATGATGATTATCGCCAGATCTCTCAGTATCTCATAGGTTTCCATTAAAATCTGTCCTTTCAAACATAATTAAAGGGAGCGAAAAGCCCCCTCTCTTTGTAATATTATAGCACTACTTTCCGGGAAAAGCAATAGTTTAGCGGAAAATAACTTGCAGCAAACGGGGAATAGTGAAAAGTGAATAGAAATTGTTTTTCCTTGCGGTGATGATTTTAAGTATTTGGCGTTGCTTTAGGTAATTTTGTTTACGGAAAGTGGCGTATACTATTTAAAAGGTATAATTCTGCATATTACCCGTTGACCAGCATCTTTCTTTTCTCCGCTACTCGTTGCATTATGGAAAGTTTTGTGATATAATAGTGTTAACAACGATTTCCCGAAAGGAGCGACCCAAGTGAACTACCGATTCTACGGCGCTGATACCGCCCTTACGCCTGCCATAAACAACGACTTCCCCGGCATTTCCTCCCCCCGTGACCTCTACGCTGCCCTCCTGAACATCTGGTGCGAATTCTCCTGCACCCCTCGCCTCCGTGACCGCTTCGCCCCCGATAACCCTACCCTCGGTCAGTGCGCCATAACCTCTTTTCTGGCGCAGGACATCTTCGGCGGCAAAGTCCTCGGCATCCCCCGCCCCGGTGGAAATTTCCACTGCTACAATGTCTCCTCCGACTGCGTCTATGACCTCACCAGTGAACAGTTTGGAAATGAGAGACTTGTCTATCAGGATTCCGACCCGGTTCAGCTTCGTAAAGTTCACTTCCTGCGTGAGGAGAAGCGACAGAGGTACGAGTTCCTCAAAGAAAAGCTCAGGAGGTACTGCCGGAATTTGCCTGAAAACAGGGAAATTTCCGCCGTCATTTTTGATATGGACGGCGTTATCTTCGACTCCGAACGACCAGTTCTCGCCGGCTGGCAGGACATTGCCCGGAAGTACTCTATCCCCGATATCGAAACCCCGTACTACAAGTGCATCGGCGTAAATTCGACGAAAACACGGGAAATTTTCCTGGACTTCTACGGTGCTGACTTCCCCTACGACCAGTACAAAGCCGAGCAGTCCCGCAATTTTCACGAAAAATACGACGGCGGAAAACTGCCACTGATGCCCTATATCCGGGAAACTCTGGAACTTATCCACTCCTGCGGTATCCCGGCGGCGGTTGCGTCCTCGACCCGGTCGGCGGTTGTCCTCCAGCAAATTGCTGACGCTGGTCTGGATGGCTATTTTTCGGCAATTATCGGCGGTGACATGATAAGCCGCAGTAAGCCGTTCCCGGACATCTTCCTGGAAGCCGCACGACTTCTGGGTGCTGAACCGGAAAATTCACTTGTTATCGAGGACTCGTTCAACGGTATCCGTGCCGCTTTCGCCGGTGGATTTTCGCCGGTCATGGTGCCGGACATGGTCGCACCGGACTGTGAGATGCGTGCGAAGTCCGACTACATTTTCACCGATCTATCGGGAGTTATGGAACTTATCAAAGGAGGAGCATTATGATATACACCGTTACTTTCAACCCCGCCATTGACTACGTTGTCCGCCTTGACACGCTCACCCAGGGCGGCGTGAACCGCACTGACAGCGAGGAGATCTACTTCGGCGGCAAGGGAATCAACGTATCTAAAGTACTTTCCGAACTTGGCGTGCCCTCAAAAGCACTTGGGTTCACAGCCGGATTTACCGGGGAAGCGATAGAAAAGGGCGTGGCAGCAATGGGCGTAGATGCGGACTTTGTGCGCCTGAAACATGGCAATTCCCGGATAAACGTGAAGCTGAAAACAGGCTGCGAGACTGAGGTAAACGGACAGGGTGCAGATATTGACAGCGAGTCGCTTAACACACTTTTAACGAAACTGGACGGACTGAAAAGCGGCGATACCCTTATCCTCGCCGGAAGTATACCGAAAAGCCTGCCGGAGAGCATATACGAGGACATACTTCACAGGCTTGACGGCAAGGGGATACGGACGGTCGTGGACGCATCGAAGCGGCTTTTGCTGAACGTACTTCCCTATTCGCCGTACCTTATCAAGCCCAATGACCAGGAACTTGGGGAGCTGTTCGGGGTGACGATAGAGAGCGCTGAACAGGCGGTAGAATATGCCGAAAAATTGCAGGAAAAAGGCGCAAGGAACGTGCTTGTTTCCAGGGCAGCGGCAGGGTCGGTGCTTGTGACTGAGGAGGGCGAACGTTACTGCTGCGGTGTGTACAGCGGCGAGGTTCGCAACTCGGTAGGCGCAGGCGACTCCATGCTTGCAGGATTCGTGGCAGGACTGGAAAGCGGCGGCTATGAGTACGCTCTGCGGCTTGGTACAGCCTGCGGAGGAGCGACCGCCTTTTCTTCCGGACTTGCAAGCCGCTCCGAGGTATTTTATCTGCTTGATAATTGTCCGCTTGAAGTGGACAAAATGAGTGAAAAGTGAATAGAAGTGGTGTGCCTTCGGCACGATAAAAAAACAGGTTACCGGAATATCTCTGGTAACCTGCATCTTTTTCATCGCCCTAAGACGATACCACTTCACACAAAAACTGCTGTCTTTCCGGGAACAAATCAGTTGATAAGCTCATATCTCACATTCTGAATATAGATATTCGCCGTAGACTCGGACTTGCCCATGTTGAATTCAATTCTGGCATTGGGGTCGTCACGCTTTTCCTCAGTATACTCAAAGGAATAATGCTGTTTCGTCTGCGTCAGATTGACCTTTGTGTCCTCCATATATCTGCCAAAATCATGATCCGGTGCTGATATGTCCACGATCATCGACCTCGGCTCGTCCGACCAGGCATCAAAGCTGACCTTGTACTTCTTGCCAATTCGTGCCGGAAGTCCAGCCTGCACAAGCTGTATGGAATAATCCACAGATCCGCTATTCTCCGTGCTTATGGTCATGGTATTATCAGCGATCTCCGCCTTGCCCTCGCCTGTTGTGAACGTCTGGAAAGCCCAGTACCACTCGTCATCAAGCTTCTCATCGTCACGGAAGTCGCCGTTTACGATAAGGTTTCCGGTAGCGTCAGCATTTCTGAAAACGCCCACATTGCGCTCAACATTGGTATCGTACTCATGCTTCTGATAGATGCGGACGTAGTCGATAAGGAACTCCGCCTTGTCCAGATTTGTGGCATCATTAGGCGCTCCAGCCCATGTGCCGCCCACGGAAAGTTCAAGCTGTACCTGGAAATTCTGGTTAAAGGGCGCAGGGAAATCCGGGTCGGTCTTGCCAGGGGTATGGGTGAACCAGTCGTCAGTTTTCTGGTACAAATTGCCGTCAACGTACCAGGAGATCACGCCCGGCTCCCACTCCATAGTGAACTCATGGAAATCCGAGCTGAAACTGCTCCGGGCAAGTTCACAAGTACCCTGCTTGGAGGTCAGCGGCTCGCCAAAAACGGCAGTACCATAGCAGGAATGTACCTTGCTTCCGATAGTCTCCATAACATCCAGCTCGCCGCTTTTTGGCCATTCGCCGTACACTGATTCATCGGTGGGGAGCAGTCTGACAGCGGTATGCAGACCCTTTCCTTCGGGAACTTTCGCCCTGACGACCACCTTGCCATATGTGAAATCCTTGCCCTTCTGGTCAGCGATTATCCTGCCGGAGGTATAGCCCTCGCCGGACTTTCTTGCACGCAGAACCAGGTTGCCGTCCCGGACATACACATTAGAATCAGAGTCGGTATAGGTCTGTAATTCGCCATTTTTCTGCTCGCCCTGGGTAGGTTTCAAACTCCATATGCTGTCATTCAGCTTAGAGTTCTCGAACTCGTCGAACCATACACGTTCGTAGCCCTGTATCATGGGCGCTTCAGCAGCTTTGGAAGAACTGCTGCTGTTTCCTGATTTTTCCTCATTTTTGCCGCTATTCGATGAACCGCAGCCGGTCAGGAACAATCCGGCAGCAGCAAGCAGGCACATAATTCTCAATCTCATCACTTATTTGTCCTCCATGTAGTCATGGTTAATTTTAATAATTATACCACAAATGGAGAAAAATGTCTACAGTTATTTTGCTTTTTAAGTGTAGAAGTTAACCAAATATTGTTGTGCATATTCTACATAAGTTCACAGAAAATTTACAAATTTCAGTATATTACGACCGTATACTATTTTTAATGCGGCTGATAGCTGACTTTTCGAGGCGGGAGACTTGTGCCTGAGAGATACCGATCTCAGCGGCGACTTCGGTTTGTGTCCTGCCCTGGAGGAAGCGCTGGTAGAGGATATCCTGCTCACGGCTTGAAAGGGAGCGGATAGCGTCCCGGATAAAAATCTCGTCAAGGCGGCTTTCCACGTCGTTTTTATCGCTTATCTGGTCGAGGATATAGACGGTGTCGCCGGAGTCGGAGTAGACGGGTTCATAGAGAGAAACGGGGTCGCTGATGCTTTCGAGTGCGATGACCACGTCCTCCCGTTTAGCGCCGATATCGTCGGCAATTTCCTGGACAGTGGGGTCATGCTGGTTGGCGTTGCAAAGGCGTTCACGGGACTGAATAGCTTTGTACGCCAGATCACGGAGGGAGCGGCTGACCCGGACATGGCTGTAGTCCCGGAGATGGCGGCGGAGTTCACCTGTAATCATAGGGACGCAGTAGGTAGAGAAGCGGACTTCCTTTGAAAGGTCGAAGTTATTTATAGCCTTGATAAGCCCGACCACGCCTATCTGGAACAGGTCGTCGATGTCCTCTCCCCTGCCGGTGAAGCGCTGAATGACACTGAGAACGAGGCGGAGGTTACCCTTGATAAGTTTGTCACGGGCGGACTTGCTGCCGGTGGCACGGATCTCTTTTAGCAGAGCGATTTTCTCGTCCTCCTTGAGAACTGAGAGTTCCGCCGTATTTATTCCCGAAATAATAACCCGATTGTAAGCCATAATGTGCCTCCTTTTGAATGTTACTTACTATTGACATTATAGGCACTTCTTTGCGCTCTTAAACAGTTGTCCAAGCTGAGCCAGCTTGACCGCCCCCACGTTGTCGCTCGTTAACTCGCTTACTTTGTTAGAAACGGTACTTTTGTCGTCGCTCAACCCGCTTTGCATTGGTACTAAGTTCTTATCGGCTATTTTGCGTATTTTTTGCAATTGTGGGGTTCTGATATGTT